>NZ_JAWYAJ010000503.1:0-9134 GCF_034124845.1 Robinsoniella sp. | reverse complement strand
AAAGTATGAGGTTAAAAATGGATTGCAAAATGCTGATGCTTATGCAGATGAAAAGGCGACAGAGCACACAGTCGGGACGATCATCTTTGATCGGTTGGAGTTGGAAAAGTTCTGTCCAAATGAGGAGGGGGAAGTATCTTTCTTACGAAGCGGATTCCAAAAATGGGGAGAACCAATTGCAATTAAAGAGCTTTGGCCGTGGAATGAACTGGACAGCAGGCTGAAGAAATTTGTGGGAAGAGGAATTTATCATGGTACGATTCTACTGGAGAAGAAAGAAGCTGGACAGAGATTAATTCTAAAGCTGGGGGATGTGTGTGATACCTTTCAAGTGTGGGTGAATAATAAGAAAGCAGATTTCCCTGATCAGGTTATGAAAGAAGTAGAAGTGACAAATTTGATTGAGGAAGGTGAAAATAAACTGCGGGTTATTGTGAATAGTAATCTCTATAATCAGTTGCTTAAAGAAGGTATGGTATGGAAGGGCAATGCAATACCATATACAGAGAAAAAATATGGTATCTGTGAGACGGAAGAGAAGCCGGTTTGTCTAGTATCGTCTCAAATTTGACTTCTTTATTAGGATTCTTGTGAAGTAGTACAGAAGGGTGCTGCCACACCTGGTTTTCATACCAGGGTGGGCAGCACCCTGAATTTATTGGGCAGAATGATCGCTCTCAGAATTGTGACCACTTTTTTTAATATGCTCCGTGTAGTAATATTTTGCACTGCACCCTGCTATTTTATTGAAATATGCGGAAAAGTATTTGTAATTCTTATAGCCCACTTTTTCTGCAATTTCATAATATTTATAATCTGTTTTCTCAATCAGTTCTTTTGCTTTTTCGATCCGGAGGATATGCAGATACTCTGTAAAAGAGTGGGTGGTCTCCCGCTTGAATATACGGCAAAGATATCCCGGTGATAAAAATACAGCGTTTGCAACATCTTCCAGATGAAGGTCTTCCGTAAAGTGTTTCTTCATATATGTAATGGCATCCGATACGACTTTGGTACAATTATTAGATGGTTCCGGAAAAGCCAGTGTCCGAAGCTGCTCAATAATTTCCAGCGGTGTTTCCAGTGCCCAGATAAATTCCTTCATTTTGTCAAATTCCAGATCTGTATTTTGTATAGAGGCAATTACCACTACAATATGCATGACGGATTCCAGAAAGACACTTCTCAGTACCAGATGGTGTTCCATATAATTATAGTAAGAAGACAATGATGCCATAAATTGATGCTGGTCACGGTTAATAATACTGCGGATAATCTGTGCTTCATGATTATATGGGATATTCGGATCATTTACAGTGATTTCCCTGGTGGGTTCGATCATCTGGTATGCAGATTTACTCCAGAAGCAATTTTCCAGTGTCTGGTTTAGTATTTCATATGCCATAGGCAAAAAGGTAAAGGAAGTAATGGAATTCATAATGGTAATGAAATTCCCAAACAGTATTGGCTGGATGCCTGGGAGTATCTGCTCAAATACCTGGCAGGTCAGATCCTTTTTTGAAGTATTCAGGATCAGTATGACATTTTTCTGGTCATCGAAAAAGCAGATGGGGTTAAAATCTGCAAAATAAAACAGTAACTGTCCAAGGATGTAATTTTCATCGTCAAAATTTACTTTAAACAGACCGACACTCAGGGGAAGGGAGTCAGTATTGCCCCCTAAATCAGTATATTTTCTGCAAAAATGTGAGTATGAAATCTGCTTGCGGATAAAGCGAAGTAACAGGCTTGACTTTAACAGGGGTTGGTTTTCCGTATAGATCTGCTGTATATGATTCAGTTTTTCCGTATGGTCCTTATAAGCAGCGGTCTCATCCCGGATTCTGATCACCGTTTCTAATATTTTTTCACTGCATGCGCTTTTGATCAGAAAAGCACTTACTTTAAAGTTGATTGCTTTTAATAGATTTTCTTCACTGCCAAATGCTGTCAATATGATAATTTTAGTATTCGGCAGAACGGAATGTAACTTTTCTGCCAGTTCCAGTCCATTCATAACGGGCATCTGAATATCGGCTAAAACAATGTCCGGGCGCTGCTGCAGGGACACTTCAAAGGCCTCCTGGCCGTTTGCAGCCTCGATCACTGTAAAACCATTATCTTCCCAGGGAATGGTATAGATCATTCCTTTACGGATAAAGTCCTCATCATCCACAATCAGTATTTTTGTCATCGTTTTCCTCTCCTTCAATTGGTTGATTGATCCTGAACACGCTGAAATCCCCATCTAAATAGTAGGTAAGCGAATAGGGGGCACCATACTTCAGCTGCAGCCGTTCCATGATATTCTTTAGAGCAAACCCTTTCAGGGCAGGCTTTTTGGAATTCAGGAGGCTGGTAATTTCATCCGGATTAATAGGGGTTCCGTTATTGGCAACCTCGTAGATAAGATCATGACCGGACTGGAATATATGAATATGGATCATGCCGTTGGGGTAGCTGGACAAACCATGGTGAAGTGCATTTTCCACAAGGGGCTGCAGGAGAAAACTTAAAACCTGGAAACCCTTTAAATCATCATTACATTTTACATCAAACAGAATCTTGCCATTATGTCTGATTTCCTGGATCACGATGTAACAGGTAAGGTGCTTCAGCTCATCAAATAAAGTAACTTTATCCTTTGTTTTCGCCGAGAGGGTCATCTGCATCATCTGTGATAAATTGGAAACCATGAAGCTCACTTTTTCTGATTCCCCCAGCTTTGCCATCCAGTATATGGTATCCAAGGTGTTATAAAGAAAGTGGGGATTGATCTGGGTTTCCAGGACATCCAACTGTGACTGTTTTAGTTTTAATTCCCCCAGATACACTTTATTATAGAGTGTTTCCAACTGTCCCGCCATATTGTTAAAACGATCTGACAGCATAGAGATTTCATGGCAGCCTTCGATATCAGCACGGCTGGCAAAATTCTCTGTTGTCAGGTTCGTCATTTTTTCACCAAGTGTCTCAAGGGGAATGGTGATCTTTTTGGAAAAATAAAATGACAGCATGAACGATAAAAGCATTACGGCGGTAGAAGCCATAAGCATACTTGGCCAGAATGCGTGCTTGACTTCGGAGATGATGTGAGGGGCTGCAATGCTGTATAGTATCAGCCCGTTTGACAGCAGATGCTGTGAGATAATACAGTTATTCTGTATGGTGCTTTGATTATCAGCCTCAGCCTTTTCTTTTAACGCTTCATATGTAAAAGAAAATTTTTTATAGAGCGTGTCCGACTCACCGGTATTCGCTTCTACAAGCAGGTCATTGTTGGGTGTGATTAAAAAATAGGAGGTCTCTTCATTTTGCAGATGATTGTTCATTTTCGACGACACATAGGATAAACTCAGCCGGAGTTTTATATATCCGGCATACTCGGAAAAATCTGTGGGGTTTCTGAAGCGCCGCAGTAAAAATATGGATTGCTCATCCGTGGGGAAATCCCAGAAAGGAAGCAAGTCGTGTTTGCGGACATTTTCATAATCGGCCTCTGTATACTTCACCGTATTGTCTGTAATGATATAGTCACCGTCTTCCCGGTAAAGTCCTATACTTAAAATTCCTTCCCGATACCCATATGGGATTAAATTTCGCATATTTGAGCTTTTCTGTTTCTTCTTAAGAAAATCGGGGTTTGACCCCGGCATAGTTAGATATGTGCGCATAGAGTCTTCTGTTAAAGGCAAAAGAGTCAGGTCAGTTGCGTTTGTAAATAGGGTATCAAGGCTGTTTGCCATCTCCGTTATATTGCTGTTATATATGGTTTTAAGGTCATTTTGTGCATGGGATGTAAAAATAATATCCGCAATAATGACTAAGAGTATGAAAGGAATCAGCATTAATAAAACAAAGAGTACAAGTATCTGCCTGCGCATGGTAATCGGTCTTTTAATTTGCAGTTTCATAGATTATTCCCCCCCAGGATAAGTTATCTAATTATGAATTATACCATTATTTGAATAAAAATAAATCATTTTCCCATAAATTAGAGTGTGATTCCCACGCCCATCTTTCCGTGATTTTATTTATTGCTATAAAGTTGGTTTTTTCATCAGGGCGGAGATCACGGGGATGGTTTGTCCCCTTCTCTTTTCGCCTATTAACTTCCAATACAAAGCGTCATAAATCAGCACATCCACCCCAATATAATGCGTAATAGTGAGGCGCTTATAAACTCCGGATGACGTACCGGCTCAATGACAAGAATTGGGGATGTTTAGCAATATTTCGGGATATCATTTGACAGTAAAATCAGAATAGGGGTAAAGACTGCAAATTATAAGGATATTCATAATGAAAATACAGGTTTTAGAAGATCCGGGATCGTTGTAGAATAGTAATGTAATCAGACAGGCACCAGACAGCGAAAGCCTGATAGAGATGCCAAAACCAGTGGAACTTATGGATTGTTCGAAGGAGGAATGGAATATGAAAAAGAGATTAACAGCAGTAATTTTAGCAGCAGCAATGACAATTAGTTTATGCGCCTGCAATGGAAACAACGGTGAGGATTCAGGAAGCGGTAAAGGGATTGAGCTTACGGTTATGCATAATTTTACGGAAGAAGACCGGGCGACAAATAATCAGGGGGACGCCCATCTGACCATGTCGGAAGCCTGGCAGAAGGAACATCCGGATATCAAAGTGGACAGCCAGGTGATGTCTCATGATGATTACTCTACCAAGATCCAGGCACAGGCAGCCGTGAATGAACTGCCGGATATATTTATGGTGAAAGGCTCCTGGATGGATAACTTCATAGAGAATGACTTGCTGGCACCGGTAAATGAGTACCTTGATCAATATGAGCACAAAGATGACTATAAGCAGGGAGTTTTTGATGCGGCAACCAGGGACGGGAAGATCTATGGAATGACAGGGCAGCTGGCACTTTCAACGGTAGTTTTGTACAATGAAGAGTTATGGAAATCAATTGGGTATGATACGTTTCCGGATAATTGGGAGGATATTTATAAAGCTTCTGAGAAATTCCTGGAAAAAGGAATCCCGATGTTCGGAATGGGGAATCAGGACAAATGGCCGGCAGAATCCTATATCTTTTCAGGAATAGGTGATTTACACACCGGAAGTGAATGGACAGAAAGTATTATTAAGAACGATGGAAAAGCAAAGTTTACAGACCAGGCATTTGTGGACGCACTGGCGCACTTCCAGAAAATGGCGGAGGATAAACTCTTCAATGAAGATTTTAATACAATTAATGATGCACAGGGATTTGAACTGTATGGACAGAAAAAGGTGGCAGCTGTTATTAATGCTTCCTGGGGACTGGGAAATATAGCGTCATATGATGAAGAGGTGTTGAAAAATACCAAAGTTGCCATGCTGCCGAATCTGGATGGTTCCCAGCAACAGGATGTGACTGGGGGCTGCGGATGGTTTTGGAGTGTGAATAAAAAGCTTACGGGAGATAAGCTGAAAATGGCAATGGATTATATTATCTACCTGAACGGGTATGAGATGGCAGAATATGCTATGAAGGAATATGGTCTTGTAACGCCCATGAATGTGGATGATTCAGGCTTGTCCGGGCAGTCCCAGCTGGTGAAGGACTTTGTGGCATTGACAAAAGATAAGAATATTGTTCCGATTTATGATTTGCAGATGAATGCAGCGGTTATTGAGACCATGAATTCAGGATTACAGGAATTGTTAAACGGAACGAAAAAACCGGAGGAGCTTGCCGGGGAAATCCAGGCAGAACAGGACAATATCAAGAAATAGTTTCTCTAATCCAAGGATGAATGGTGGTGGAAGAATGAGCAATGGCTTAAAGTTAGAAAAACATAAAATATATTTGTATTTACTTCCAGGAGTGCTATGGTATGCAATTATTTTGTTTGTACCTATTGTATTGGCGTTCTATTATGGCTTTTTTGACTGGAACGGGGGAGTCAATAAGACCTTTATCGGTATCAAAAACTTTGTAGATGTGATTCAGGATAAAATTTTTATCAAATCCCTGATGAATAATATTTATCTGGTGGTTGTATGTCTGATTTTCCAGATTGGGCTGGCATTTATATTTGCGGTATTTTTGGGAAGCAGGCATGTAAAATTTAAGGGGTTCCACCGTACAATGTGCTATTTTCCATCCGTGCTTTCAGCAGTTATTGTAGGCTTTATCTGGAACTTGATTTATAACTACGAGTACGGGCTGCTCAATGCCATTCTCAAATTGGTGGGATTGGAAAGTAAAGCGCAGCCTTGGCTCAATAATCCGAAGATCATTATGCTGCTGGTGGCAATTCCAATCATCTGGCAATTTATAGGATACTATATGGTCATTATCCTCTCCGGTATGTCCTCCATTGATCCCCAGGTACTGGAAATGGCAGAGATAGACGGGGCAGTGGGCTGGAAAAAGGCAGTGCATATTACGGTTCCGCTGATAAAGAATACACTTATAGTTTGTATTACACTCTGTATTGCCGGAAATATGAAAGCGTTCGATATTATCTATGCAATGACATCAGGCGGTCCCGGGACCTCCAGCAGCGTTATGGCAATGTATGCCTATCAAACATCGTTTACTTCATACAAAATGGGATATGGCAGTGCGATGTCCATTGTGATCTTACTGGTAAGCCTGCTGTTTATTTTGGGCACACAGGTACCGCTTAACAGACTGACAGGAGGAAAAAATGATGACGAAAAAAAATAGACTTCATTTTATACATATCATTCCCAATGCTCTGCTGCTGATCTTTTCCGCTTCCTGTATTTTTCCTTTGGTCTGGCTGGTTTATTCTTCCTTTAAAACCAAGTCGGAATTTTATCAAAATCCCATTTCATTGCCCGCACATATAGATTTTTCCTACTATCAGGAGATCCTGGCAAACAGTAAATTTATGGTGTGGGTATGGAACAGTTTGCGAAATAGTCTGATTGCCTTGTTTTTCATCCTTCTGTTTGGGTTTGTGATTGGCTACCTGCTGTCCCGGTACAAATTTGCAGGGCGAAAATCTACCTATACCTTTTTTTTACTGGGGATGCTGATTCCGGTTCATGCAATCATGGTTCCCATGTATGTAATGTTTACAAAGTTACATCTTACAGACCAATGGTTCACTTTAGTTCTCCCCTATACGGCGATGGGGCTTCCGCTGGCAGTCTTTCTGGTGGAAAGCTATGTTAAGACTATCCCGGTGGAGGTAGAAGAAGCGGCAGCCATAGACGGATGCTCCAGGGAAAGAACGATTTTCTCAATTGTGCTGTTTATGTGTAAACCAATACTTGTGACCATTGGGATTATTCAGTTTTTTGGATCGTGGAATGAATTTACCTTTGCACTGATCCTGACAAATTCAGAAAAATATATGACACTTCCGGTTGGAATAGCATTATTTAAGGGGCAGTTTACCACGAATTATCCCAGAATGATGACTTCTATGTTATTAGCGATTTTACCTGCGATGATGGCTTATTTCATTTTTTCAAAACATATTATAAAAGGTATGGTTGCAGGTGCGGTGAAAGGGTAGGGTGAAAATAAATGAATATAACAAAATTAAATGATTTTTGGGCGCTCCATGAAGCGCCGCTGAGCTGGGACAGGCAATATCTGTCAGATATTAATAGACAGAAGGAAGGCTGGTATCAGTGTAAATTACCGGTGGATGTCCGCATGCCTCTGATGGATGCCGGAGTCATTAAGGAACCCTTAGAAGGAGATAACAGTTACGAATCCCAATGGATCGAAGAACGCTCCTGGTGGTTTGTAAAGCATTTCTCTTCCTCTGATATCAGGATGGATGCTGATGTCATAGAGTTAGTATTAGAAGGTCTGGATACTAACAGCGATATCTTTTTAAATGATCAGTATATCGGATCCCATCAAAATGTACATGTTCCGTTTATCTGCGAGATAAAAAGATTTCTGGTGAAAGGGGATAACAGACTCACGGTCCGCCTTACCAGTGGGCTTGAACATATATCCATACAAGATTTGGCTGAAATTGATTGTGCCGTTACCGCTGAAAGTGATTTTAGTGACAGTGACCGGGGTGACCACAGAAGGACAATGGTCAGACGACCCCAGTATAATATTGGCTGGGATTGGGGACCGCGGCTGGTTTCCATTGGAATTACCGGACAAGCATTAGTCAGAACTTATCATAAAATTGCCATTCGCGAAGTTGGAATAGAAACAAAAGAAATTAAGCGGGACGGGGAGAAAAACCAGGCATTGTTGAATGTCATGGTTAATGCAGAGAACTTAAATATCGTGGATACGGTAGATTGCGATCTGGAAATTGTAATCCGAAAGGATGGTAAAATTGCTGCAGGCAAAACGATTCCCAATATCCTGCTCACATCCGGTACGAATTATATCAACCAGGAGCTTTTATTAAATGAGGCTGAGCTTTGGTGGCCCGCCGGTTATGGAAGACAGCCCCTCTATCAGGTAGAAATAACGGCAAGGTGCAAAGATATGGTTGAAAGCTGGCCTGTTTTTCATTATGGAATAAGAAAAATCAGTATCGATACATCTGCTATGGAAGATGAAACCAGGAATTTTAAATTTATCGTGAATGAACAGGAGATATTCTGTAAGGGTGCAAATTGGATACCAAATGACTTTATCTATGCAAGAGTCACAGAGGAGAAGTACCACACCCTGCTGGAGGAGGCAATTGAGGCAAACTTCAATATGATTCGCATTTGGGGTGGTGGATTATATGAAAGAGAGCTGTTCTATGATCTCTGTGATGAGAAAGGCTTATTGGTCTGGCAGGACTTTATGCTGGCATGCGGCGCATACCCCGAGAGACAGGCCTGGTTCGAAAATGAAATACGTTCTGAATATACCTATCAGACAAAACGGCTGCGAACCCATTCCTGTATTGCCCTCTTTTGCGGCACGAATGAAAACCACTGGATTTTCTCCAATCCGGAATTCCTGGACAGATGGAAAATAAAGCCTTCTTATCAAAATCAATATGGTCTCTGGATACCGAATGTCCTGTCCAAGGAAGTGGTTTGGATGAACTGCCCCTATATACCCTATTGGAATAGTTCTCCATATGGCGGGAAGAATGCAAATGATTTAGACTGTGGAGATGCACATTTGTGGAGCCATGGATTTGTAAGCAATGATATCC
>NZ_JAWYAJ010000502.1:0-17072 GCF_034124845.1 Robinsoniella sp. | reverse complement strand
ACATCCCTCTGCTTCCAGCATTTTCAGCGTAATATACGCAACTCTGATTCCATGGTCCACCAGACGCTCATCCACATGATTCAGCGTCCGGCATACAATCCCCGCCATATTTTTACTACTAATCTGTTTCATTCCACTTACCTGCAAGCAACACTTTCATGTTGATCATTTCTCTTTCCTCAGGATATATAAATTTATTATATATGATATTAATTGCACTTACAATTAAAAACTTGCAGGTAAAGAACTTTATTTTCACACAAATTTTAACCTAAGAAAATGTTCACAAAAGAACCAGGGTGTGTAAGATACACCCCCTGATCCCTAGAGCGTGTCACCGAATCCAGAAGGTATCCGCCATCAGAAGCCAGTTTGCCCGAAAAAGCTGCATAAGCTGCCAATAGCCCGTACCCACCAGACCAAATTCCTGTATCAGACCAAACTTTGCTCTAATACTCCGCACATCCTCAAACCATACTTCGTGTTCAATCCCCGCCTCTGTATAGCGGAAAAACGGGGACTGTGCCACTTCATCAAACTGTATGTTTACTCCATGCTCAATTGCGATCTGAACTGCTTCTATATTTCCAATGGTACGGGCTCTGGTCACTCTCCGCTCATACGGGAGCGGCCAGTCATATCCGTAATTCGGTATTCCAAGCTTAATCTTTTGTGGTGGAATCTCGGTTACGGCATATTCCACAACTCTCCGTACCATATTTAGGGGAGCAACGGCCATTGGCGGGCCGTATGTGTTGGGACGCTTATGGTGCAGGTGATTTTTCTAGTGATTGCACGTCTATTTTTTACAGATATTTATTTCTTTTTCCTATTCTGCTTTATGATTTGATTTACATAAGTGCTAAGTCCCGCAACCAGAATACCTTGCACAAACGTTGTAAATACAGCCAGTACAACATCTTGAAAATCGGAAAAATCAGAAGTCGCAAATACCCATAAACCACAAAGTACGATACCGCATATACCAAGTATAGCTGGGATATATTCATCCTTAACTATCCGGCTTTGCTTTAACCCTTCCCCCACAAAATAGAGTACCAACGCTGCAATAATTAATTCCGGTCTGATATAATCCATGATATCCATAAGTTTAGCCTCCTATTTGTGCGCTGATTGATTGATGTGCTTTTCTAATTTTTCATAGGCTTCTGATACATTGCCATTTGCTCCAAGCTGCTTTAGACCATCCAGGCAAGAAAGTAAGCCATAGCATATCAGACATTGTTCTTCTTTTAGTCTGTTAATTTCCTCAATCTTTTTATTCTGCCTGAGGTACCAACGGTATATCGTAAATATGCAGCTGAAAATTATAATCACTGCCGTAATAATACTGCCAGTAGTGATTATAGTATTTGAATCTATATACATATTATCATACTCCTTACCCCTTATTCTTTTAGTGTACATTTAGAAAGGGGGAGATTTTTCTCCCCCAGGCTTATAAATTTGCTAATTTTTCATAATTACTGAAATTAATATTTCTTTTTACTATATGGGTCAGAAAAATCACATTCCCTGCCATAAGTTCTAATGAAAAATCCTCCATCACGTCCATGTTTTCCTGTAGAGAAGATAAAACTCTGCCATTTGGTCGGCCATTCTTTATCCGTAATCAATTCTTCTTCTCTATAATATTGTTGTGCATTAGCCAATGTAGTAGCCGCAAGAGGTGACGTAGTAGAATGCATCTCTGCTGATACAATAATCTTATTTACATTTACAGCCTTTAAGAAGTCTAAAGACATGTTATTGGCAGTTCCATGATGCCCTTTCTTTAAGACAATTGCGCCTAAATCTTTTGCAGTGAATCTGTTCAGACTATAATTAGCAACAGCCTGTGCCTTAGTTATCTTTTTAGCAGCTGCAATATCAGCTGCAAGGTTGATATTATTAATGGTATTTGTTATCTTTACATTCCAATCTGCTTCATCTGCTGCTTTACCCAATAATAATTCTTCTGTATATAATTCAGCATCACCCATTGCAAGAAATTTTCTTCCTCCATTAATAATTTTCATAACGATAGACTGATTATTTTTTGAAGAAGAACCATCTTCAGAACCTTCATTTCCAATAATTTTTCTAATGTATGTCAAATTATCCGATGAATTATCTGATGGATTTGACAACCATTCCAGAGGCATAACATCTGCAGGATATGGACTTAGTATATTAAATATAATACCATCTACGCTAAAGCAGTTTCCTGCACAAACCATTTTTAATTTACTGAAATGTTCAGCATAATAAATCATGTTTTTGATATAATCGGTATTCTGCATAAACGGTAATTTACAGTTTACTCCTAAAACAACGTTCGAAAACTGATATCTTACGCTTTTATTAGTCTGGTTGGCCTGATTATATACCGCTTGTGATCCATTCCACTTATAACCGGTCAGATACTGAAATCCTTCCAAATGATCATGATGAGGATGTGTATTAATAAAATAATCAATTTTGATAACACCATTCGTTGCCTTTAATCCTACCGTTCCTCTTAAATATTTATCGATTTTATCTGCAGTATCTTTCAAGCCACAGTCAATTAATACTGTATTTCCATTCTTTGTACGGATAAAATGACAATCTCCTGTTTTCGGCTTACCATTTTCTACTCCAGTTACTCTTATTGAATGGAATTCCAGCATATGTGATTCTAGCTGACTTGGGATCTGAACATTCGTTTTCACTAAATCTTTTACAACCGTTGCATTCCCTTGCTTGGAAGTATACGCTTCAACTTTACAACCTAAAGTATAAACGGTTCCATTCGTTAATCCCTTATAAGTAAACTCATTGGATGTTCTTGTTGATTTAACTGCACCATTTAAGGTAAAGGTATACTGTTTAATATAGAATGAATCCGGTACACCAATTACTAACGTGATCGCTGCATCATTCCCTGTTTTACCTCTTTCGCTTGTTTTCAGCATTGTAAATACCATATCCGTTGCCGCAGGTACAGCAGCACTTCGGCTTTGAATGCCATTCATCATTACTGCATCATCAACGTAAAGTCCAATTGTACCCGGCTCTTCCGGCAGTGTTACTACTGCCTGGTAATCGGTTCCTCCACCAGTTACCAATAGGCTGGCTGACTCGCTTAATGTACCGCACATTTTAATCATACCAGGATCAAATGCTGCTGCTGCTTCTTCTGGTACTTCGATATTATAGATAGTTTCTGATCCACCCATAATAGCGTTTTCACCATCTACTTTCGTGATAGTTACCTGTCCAAATTTTCTTGTGATTTCGTTCATTTTGTTTCCTCCTAAAATTTTTATTTTTTATGCTCTGGATTATCTGTTTTATCAGTTCTCCCTTGCATATAAACATTGTATCATGTATTTTTATGCATACTATGCAACTTCAAATATCTCGTCACTCTTTTACTGATCACACTTTGATCCAGGTGAACTTTCCGCTCCACTTCTTTCTGCGTCAGGTTTTCCAGATAAAGATAGCGGAAAATCAGACGGGTCGTTACATCATCAATACCCGCAATAAACTCCTCCACCTCCAGCTTTTGCGCCACACACGCATCCATCTGCAGACTGAGTTTTACCTCCAGCTCCTCTATACGCTTCCATTTATCTTTAACCAAATGACCGGATGAATTGACCGGCTTCTTCTTCTCCGTCCGGTTCCTCATTCCATCATTCGAATCCTCTTTTCTGTAAATCATCATCTGATTCCTTTTATCTGCAATCTCTATTTTTAAAGATGCAATCTCTCGTTCTAAAACTTTATATTCTTCTAACTTCTTCTTGTCCAACATATCATACTCCTCCCATGCTTCCTGTTTATAATACAATTGTCTTTTATCACATCAGCCAGGGGATGTCCAAAGGAAAACTCACACAAATACGTAACCCTTCCCCCGTTTTCGCATATATTATTGCGAGGTGATTAAAATGCATTCTTGTGAACTGGTAGTAACAATCAGCGCCACCGCATGTGCCATATCAAAGGGGAAATCTCCCGATGAAATAGCCCTTTTGGCTACAATTTTCAGCCAGTTAGGCGATACTTTGGCTACGATAGCTGCCCAGGAAGCACTTTGTGCGCCAAACAACAGGGCAGCCGTCACACCACCTGATACGCCTGCAAATGTGACATCGGATTCGTCAGTAGATCCATCAGCAGATTCAATAGCAAATGCAGTAGCATATGCAACAGCGTTTGCTGCATCAGATTCGGCAGTATATACATCAGCCGATACCACACCGTTTGCTGCATCGAATTCCCCAGAAGAAATGACAAAGGACACGGAATAATTTCTGGGTCCTTTTCTTCAGCTTTTCTTAAGTATCTTTATAAATCTTTTATTCTCCTGCCACAACTTTGACACATTTACTTGTTATATTATGTACATACAAAGCGATAGAGCTTTTTTACATATACTTTTCTCTCCCTCCTGGACTAGCTGCGGCTGGTCCTATTTTTTTGTTCTTTTTACTCTTTCGTGCTGGTGCTATGCTATTTTATTTTTTGTACTTTTTACCATATCGTTCATGTAAGATATCCCACTCATCCCACAAACTCTGGGGTATATTACAGGCTTTGTTCTGCTCTTTTGTCCGTTTTTGCAGTACATAACACACACTTCCGGCAGAAACCTTTGCCTGTCTGGCAATCTGACGGTGTGTAAAACCCTGGCCATGAAGTTTTCTTATCTCTTCCTTTTTTCCCTCACTGAGTGCTTTCAATTCGATCTGCCTCCTTTCCCTATTTATCAGGAACATTTTCTGATGCCGTTCAGACATACCAACAATTCCAAAATATCATTTACGGTGTAACTTTTTTCTGCATTTAGGTCTGCCAGCGTTTCAAACCACCCCTCTGCAAATGCAACTGCACATTCCTGGGTAAATCCCTGTGATGACGATCGTTTCTCTATTCTTTCGATCAGATTGCGCATCTTCTCTCTCCTTTTCAATCTATTGATATCTTCCGTAAACATCGTTTTTATCCGTTCTATCAGCCCCCCACCGCGCAAGAAACTTCGCCGCCTCTGAAGCTGTCTGATTTAAAATATCCCTGATTTCATCTTCCTTTCTATTCTGATAATAATCATTACAGAAACTGACCTTTGTCTCTCCTATTTCCATTACTTCTACAATACGCCCCATAATTACCACCTCCTAAATTATCTTATGAAAAGACTTCTGTCCTTGTTTCAGTTTTTTCAAAAAGTAGTAATTATTATATCTTTTTTATTGCAAGAACTTCTCCCGCTTCCATTGACACCAAGTACAATTAATGGTAAAATATTCCTATATTCGAACATTTGTTTGTTTTTTATTGTTTCCTTTGAAATAAATAATCGGGGCTGTATTTGGGAAATAAAACTTTTTGGATCTTTAAAGCATCTTCATAATAAAACCCATTTTTTGTAGCCCCGTTGACGATATCACTGACAGTTTGATAGCGGTACCCGAGAAGTTCCCCCATTTGTAGAAATGTGACTTTCTCAACTTTCATTATCTCTAGCAGATTGTTATACATATTCCTTCTCCCTAATTCGTTATTCCGTATTTGATATTGCAATTATATTCTTAACTCAGTATTATGTCAAGAGATTTTATTCTTTATTTCGAATTTATTCGTAATTTCGAATATTCACGATTTACAAAATGCGAATTCGGATATATAATAGAAAGAAAACAAAAGAGGTGAGTATCGTGGAAAAAGCAAGAATCCTGGAACATTTAATCAAAGAACAGGGCTTCAACCTTAAATCATTTGCTGCAAAATGCGCTATACCATATACGACGCTATACGGTATCATCAAAAATGGTGTTGGCAAAGCCAGTGTGGATAATATCATCATCATCTGTAAAAATCTTGGTATTACGGTGGAATCACTGGAAGATATGGCAAAAGGCGGCTCTCAAAATCAATACGAGCCTTCTTATGATGATATGGAACAGTTGATCGCCCGCAACGGGAACAAACTCTCAACAAAGGAAAAAATGAAATTAATCAAACTCTTGTCCGAATTAGAATAATCCGGGAAGGTGAGTTTTATTGGACTATCAATTTATTCAAAAACAAGTATCAGATGTAATCATAGAGTGTGGGATCAGATCTTTTCCTATTGATACTTTCTATTTATTAAGGCATTATGGCTACAAGATTTATACCTATGATGAAATCCGGTATCAAAACGAACAATTATACGAAGTTGCCATAAAGTATTCAGCCGACGCATTTCGTTACAGAGGCATTGTCTGCTACAATTCAAATCAGGCTTCCGGGCGCATCGCCTTTTCTTTGATGCATGAACTGGGGCACCATATTTTGGGTCACAACGGAGAACAACAGCAAAATGAAGTAGAAGCAAACTACTTTGCCAGCAATATTCTGGCACCCCGCATTGCCATCTATTATGCCGGATGCAAAAATGCAAATGATGTACATCGGTTATTTAAGATAACCTATGAAGCTTCCGAATATGCATTTGAGGATTTCAGGCGGTGGCGGCGATTTCTGGTTACTCACAGACTGCGGTTTACGCCTGGAGAATTAGCTTTGTATCACCATTTTTATAATAAGGAACTGGATAAATTTGTCTGGAGTATCCGGGAATGCAGCAAATGTGGAAGACCTATTTATAATGATCTTTTTACTCATGAATGCTGCCGGTGCAGGCAGAAAAAGATGACTCGCAGAAACAAATCCACTCTTTGTGACGATCCCGTATTCGGGCTGTTCTGTGACGAGCAGAGCCAGCAGAATATACGAATTGCGGAATACAAATGGCTCTATGGCGACGATTACTAAATAGATCATAAATACAAGAGACGAGGTAAAAGTTTGAAACAAAAGCGTTTCAAACTACTTATTAATGCAATACCGCAGACTTGTCAGCGGTATGCAGGGGTAAAAGTTTGGAACAAAAGCGTTCCATACTTTCTATTGAAGCAGTACCGCAGACCCGTCAGCGGTATGCAATGGGTATAAGTGTGAAAGAAAATTGCTCTCACACTTTCTAATGATGCAGTGCCGCAGACCTGTGTGCGGTATGCAGGAGGTATAATTATGGGATTAATACGTTGCCCGGAGTGTGGCACACAGATTTCAGATAAAGCACGGGAATGCCCTAAATGCGGGTTTCCGATTTATCTTGAAGTGAATAGCTCTATAGAAAATAAAATATGTGATTTCTGCGGCAGTGAAAATGAGCATTATGCTAAATTTTGTACCAATTGCGGGGCAGGATTAGCCCGGACAGCGGAGAAAGAACCTGCATCTGAACCCTTGGGTGCCTGTATTTACTGCGGCAAACTGTTTCCCCAAGGAGAAATCGTGGAGATTGAAGGCAAAAATTATTGCAGGGAATGCGTCCCCAGGTTATTGGCTGAACAAAAGAACCTGAATGCAAATATGGCATACAATTATGCGCCACCGCCTCCTGCTCCCCAATATAGCAATTATGTTCCCTCCCCTGATTACAACCAGGATTACAGCAGTCACAAGAGTAAAGCGATTACCCTGCTCTTATGTATATTTTTCGGATATATGGGCATCCATCAGTTTTACTCCGGGAAGATCGGCATGGGCATACTTTACTTGTTTACCGGCGGTATCTTTGGATTTGGATGGATCATCGATATCATCCGTGTGGCACTTGGAGTATTTAGGGATTCCCGTGGTTTGCCCATTAAATATTAAGGTACTATTTATTACTCCTGGCAATAGAATAAATCAGGGGTGATAACATGGATAACATAAAACCATACTATATTTATCTTAGGAAATCCCGCTCCGATCGGGAAGCTGAACAACATGGAGAGGGCGAAACCCTGGCGCGCCACGAAAAGGTTTTGACAGATCTGGCACACCGCAATCAGATGCAGGTCACCAAAGTATTCCGGGAGGTTGTTTCCGGTGAAACCATTGCGGCACGCCCTCAGATGCAGGCTTTGCTCACGGATGTGGAACAGGGTCTGTGTGCGGGTGTTCTGGTTATGGAAATTGAACGTCTGGCGCGGGGTGATACAAAAGATCAGGGAATTGTAGCGGAAGCTTTTAAATATGGGAATGTAAAAATTATTACACCCATGAAAGTCTACGACCCTTCTAATGAATTTGACGAGGAGTATTTTGAATTTGGGCTTTTTATGAGCAGACGGGAATACAAAACCATAAACCGCAGAATTCAGAGAGGACGTATTGCTTCTGTTAAAGAAGGAAAATTTATATCCAGCATACCTCCCTATGGCTATGAAAAAGTTCCTGTTGAAAATGATAAAGGCTATACACTTCGGATTAACCCAAAAGAAGCAGAAATTGTCAGGATGATCTTTAACTGGTATACACAGGGCTTCTTACAGCCAGATGGAACCTGTCTTCCATTGTCCACTGCTTCCATCTGCCATAAGCTGGATTTACTCCACAAGAAACCACAAAGAGCTGATCACTGGTCACCATCCAGCATCCGGGATATCTTAAAAAACCCGGTATATACTGGATCTATCCGCTGGGCATACCGTAAGGAAATGCGGCTTCTGAAAAACGGAATAGTGGAAACACACCGAATCACATCTGATAATTATATTCAGTGCAAAGGACTTCACCAGGGAATTATTTCCCGGGAACTCTTTGATACTGCTCAAAAACGAATGAAATCCTATCGAAAATCTTCCACGAAATGCAGTAACCTTTTAAAAAATCCACTTGCCGGAATCCTGGTTTGTGCAAAATGCAATACCCCCATGACACGGCTTGCGCCAAATAAAAAAACGAATTATGCATTGATTAAATGTCCCAACAGAGATTGTGACAATATCTCTGCACCTCTGGATCTTCTGGAAAAGCAGCTGATCACCGCTTTAGAACACTGGTTTAAAAACTGTACACTGAATCCGGACGTTCTGCAAACAACAATATCTACTCATACAGATCTTCATTATCTGAAAAATTCCATAGATGAATTAAAAAAAGAACTGGCAGCCCTGGATAAACAACTGGATAATGCCTTCGCCTTTTTTGAGCGGGGAATCTACACAGAAGTGGAGTTTCAAAAAAGAAAAAGCTGTATTTCTTCACAAATAGATGCCATAAACTCAGACTTATCCACATTACAATCTGAATATGAACAATTATTGTGTATGACGCAAACATCCACTTCGGATCTGCTTACACAAACAGATTTTTATATATTAGATATCTACCGGCATATGGACAGTGCTGCCGGAAAAAACCAACTTCTGAAATCTATTCTGGAAAAGGTGGAATACCTGAAATCAGAAAAAAATAAACGAGGGGAAAAATGCAGGGGAAACTTTCAGCTGACTATATATCCGAAAATTCCGAAAATATAGCTGAACAAATATAGTTGAACAAATACAGTTGAGCAAATACAGTTGAGCAAATATAGTTGAGCAAATATAGATGACCTGTGTTCCTGGCAGATGTATGTGTAACCCCATTCATAAGTCATCAGCAGTACCCGGTTCGCCGCCGCCCCCAATGCCGGGTAATCCTTTCCTTCATACAATAACCCAACCTGGTCTGACGAGGTTTTCGGTGCCAGAGCTACCGAAACCTGATAGCCCAGAGCATTAAAAAACTTCACAGCATTCTGCACAAATCTGGTAAAAGCATCCCGGTCTTCCGCCAGGATATATTCAAAATCAATATCCAGTCCCTGGTATCCCCTTTCCTGCATTACAATCCGCAGATTCTGGAAGAGCTGCTGCTCTGCTGACGGATTATTCACAACCGCTGTGATCAGATTATTGTTAAACTGCCCATCTGGTCCAAATGGCGTTAATGTTAGGATCGGAAGTGTTTCAAACTCCACTGCCGCCCTGATCACCCAGGTATCATCCATAACTGGCGGAACCAGTTCGCCCTGTCCCGTAAACCCATAAGAAAATATTTCTATATCTGTCAAATATGGCAGGGTTTGTTCCAGCACCCAGGGACTTATAAATGGATATGCATAACCATTTGATACAATTGTCCGCCGATTCGTGTTCTCATTTCCCCCAGGCATTAATAGCGCCTGCCCAACAGCAAGACGGTATGGATATTCCAGTTGGTTGTTATATATTAACGCATCCAGGGATACGCCATACCTGTCTGCAATTGTATTCACACTATCCCCGCTTTGAACTACATATATCCACATTTTATTAGACCCTTACACTTTATCATAATTATTATATGAAAAAGTCCCGTAAGCGTTTGAACTTACGGGACTTTTTCTTCTCCGGCTGCAGAGAGCATTTTTCAGGCACGCTCCGGGACATTTCTAAAACATATCTTTAAAATTTGTATGTTCCTCAACCTGTACGGTCACTTTCGCCATCTTGGATGTATCTCCAAGCAGGATTGCTCCGCACAGTCTGTTATTTGAAAAATAATATTTTTCATAGACCATTTTCATCGGATCTTTAAATTCTACGGTTTTGTATTTTATATCCGCATTCTTGCCGTTGTCTCCTATTGCAAACAGCGCCGTATCCATTCCGTGGAAGGTCAGTGCAGCATTAACCGTTTCATAAGTAAGGCTGTCACCGGCTGCATTGGCACCGGCCACTTTTCCCATTTCCAGTGCCTGTGGCCAGATGGCGTAATTGATGCCTTTATACTGGGCACAGTCACCGCAGGCATAAATGTCTGTAAGATTAGTGTGCATTTTTTCATCCACCACAATCGCCCGGTCTGTCTGAATTCCGGCTTCCTGGGCAACCTTTGTACTGGCTCTTACGCCGGCTGAGACGATTACCAGGTCAGCAGGAATTACCTCTCCGCCAGCCAGACGTACTCCGGTAACTGCTCCTTCGCCTTCGATTTCTTCCACATTTGCACCCATACGGATAGCCATTTTCTTTTCAAGTATGATGTCCTTTAGCATATCACTGGCACCTGCATCCAGTTGTCTGCCCATTAACTGATTCGCCACTTCAACGATGGTAACCTGGCATTTTGCCTTGCTCAGTTCCCATGCTGCTTCCAGCCCCAGTACACCGCCGCCGATCACAACTGCATGTTTCACATCCGGCAGCATATTTCCGATCTTCACCACATCTGACAGTCTTCGGATTGCAACTACCTGATCTTTGTCATGTCCCGGAATCGGCGGTACAAAGCACTCAGAGCCAAGAGCATAGATGCACTTGTCATATTTTAGTTTTAATCCGTCTGCAAACGCCACCTCTTTCAACTGAGTATCCATACTTTGTACAGTCTTATCTAATACATTAATGATATTTCTGTCCTGATACCACTGCTCATCATGGATCGCAAGCTGAGAGGGGTTAAAAGATGCCAGCATGGATTTCGTAAGCATGGGGCGGTTATAGCTTAATACGGATTCATTGGATACCATGACGATAGAACAGGTCTTATTCCTTTCCCGGATGGCTTCTGCCGCACTCACTCCAGCCGCGCCGTTTCCAAGGATTAAATAAAATTCACTGGTATCCTTCCGGTAGCTTACTTCTTCTACCTCTACCGGAACAAAATTTTCTTTTCCAACGCCGCAGACCGGACATATTTCGATTCCTTCTTCAAAGATCTCACCGCAGACCAGGCATTTTACCAGCTTCTTCTTCGCTGATTTTTCCTTAACTCTGGGATTTTCTTTGTCTAACAGTATACATCCGAAATCGTAACCATAGTCATAAGCCTCAATCAGATCATTTTTCCCCGGCTTAAATTTAATCCGCAGGCCATCCACAACTTTCATACGCAGCTGCTTCAACCGCTCCACGATATGATTGACGCCTTCTCCACTCCATCCATAGCTTCCAAAAGCACTGGCAAGTTTCCCGCCGTGTGTGCATGCGAACATGGACGTGGTCAGATCCCAGATCGGTTTCAGGGCTTCGCCTACAATGGTTGGTGTCCCGAACAAGATTCCGTCTGCAAATCCGATATCTGCAAGGACTTCAGCCTGGTCTGAGGTCACACAGTCATGAAGGTGCACATCGATATTTCCGCTTTCCCGGATTCCTCTTGCTATTTCCTCCGCTATTTGGGCCGTATAACCATAGGCGCTTACATATGGGATTACCACCGTTTTCTCCTGATTGGGATTGATTACCGTACTCCACTTCAGATAAGTATCCAGAATTTCCGGAATTTTACTGTCCAGAACCGGTCCGTGTCCGGTACAGATCATGTCAATATCCAGATTTTCTATCCTTTTTAATGCTTTTAACATGTATGGTTTAAATGGTCCGATAATATTATCAAAATAATATTTCAGGGCAGTCATATAGCCTTCTTCATCGGTAACCTGGCTTCGCAGAACTCCGTCAAAGGTATAGTGGCTTCCAAAAGAATCACAGGTAACCAGCACTTTGTCTTCTTCCACATAAGTATACATGGTATCCGGCCAATGGAGATTTGGCAGAATCATAAAATGAAGTGTTTTATCGCCCAGTGAAAGGGTATCATTCTCTTTTACCGGGATGCTGTAAAAGTCACGGTTTACAATATTTTTCAGGAAGCTGATCGCAACAGCAGTTCCCACTATTTTAATATTCGGATTCATTTCAATCAGCTTTTCCACACTGCCTGCATGGTCCGGCTCCGTATGATCCACAATAATATAATCTATTTTATTGATATCCACCAGCTGATTTAACTCTGCAAGATAAGTGTCAAAAAATTTAAACTTTGCCGTTTCGAACAAAGCTGTCTTTTCACTGCCTTTGATCAGATAGGAATTATATGTGGTTCCAAATTCTGTTTCCATTATAATATCAAAGACGCGAAGATCCTTGTCCTTGATTCCGGTCCAATATAAATTTTTCTTTAATTCTAAAGTTTCCATACTACACCTCTCCTTTGCGATTGCATTTTATATCTGCTATTTTAACATATATCCCAGCCTAAATATATGCTTTCGAAAAATTTAAGATTAAAGGTCATCCACAAGTGCAGTGCTCTTGGCATAGGCTGTGCTTCTGGCCTCAAAGAAATCCGTCTTGATCAGGTTCGCATTGCTGTACTGACTTACCCAGGACATACTGGAGGGTTCCTCATCATGTCCTTCATACAGCTTTTTAAACCCGAGATTTGTACAGCGCAGATTCCCCAGATATTGTATATAATCGGTAATCATTTCTTTGGTCAATCCCGGGATCGCATCACCGATCACATAATGCCCCCAGCGGATTTCCTGCTCACAGCCTTCCCGTATCATCTCACGGTAGACATCCACTTTTACATTGGTGAACAAACCGGGTTCTTCTTTTTTCAGCTCCAGAATCATGTTGCGGAACAGCCAGAGATGGGTATTTTCATCCCGATTGATATAACGAATTTCCTGTGCAGATCCGGGCATTTTATGATTTCGTCCCAGATTATAGAAAAACATAAATCCACTGTAGAAATACACACCTTCTAAGATATAGTTGGCGATAACCGTCTTCAAAAATGTATCCGTATCTTTTTTCTTCTGAAATTCATTGTAAAGGTTCCCTATGAAGGTATTTCTCTCCAGAAGATAAGCATCATTTTTCCACTGGTATAAAACCTCATTGCGCTTCTGGGGCTCACAGATGGTATCCAGCATATAGCTGTAGCTCTGGCTGTGTACCGCTTCCTGGAACGCCTGAATGGAGAGGCAGAGATTCACCTCATTTGCTGTGATATATTCTGCAACTGCAGGCAGATTCGCTGTCTGGATACTGTCCAGGAAGACCAGAAAGGAAAGTATTTTATCATAGGCACGGCGTTCTTCCTCCGGTAAATTGGGATAATCTTTCACATCGGAAGTCAGATTGATTTCCTCGGGCACCCAGAAATTATTCATCGCCTGGCGGTACCAGTCGCTGACCCAGCCATATTTCATATTATTAAAATCGTTCAGGTTCGTTGTATTCCCGTTAATCATCCTTCGGTTTCTTACCTCAATATCTCCTTCTGGATTAAATAACGGCTTTTTTCTTAATTCTTCCATGTGGCAATCTCCTCCTTAACTGGAACATACTTCACATTCTTCTACCTCCAGGCTTTTGGAGCGTATATAATAAAGCGTCTTCACCTTATTCTCCCAGGCTGATATATAGAGGTTCAGCACCTGTCGGAAGGTATAGTCATTGGTAATATACAGGTTTACACTCTGTGCCTGGTCAATATGGCGCTGCCTGATACCTGCCGCCCTAACCGACCATTCCTGATTGATATAGTGGGCATTCTTATAGAGCCAGAAAGTATCATAGGATAAATCCGGCGCCACTCTTGGCATAAGCCCGCTCTTTTTCTCTTCTAAGAAGTAGCGGTTCATAATGGGATCCACGCCAGCGGTTGTTCCCGCAATGATGCTGGTACTGCTGGTTGGCGCCACTGCCATGAGATAACCGTTTCGGATTCCGTGTTTCCTTACCTCTTCTTTAAGCCCTCTCCACCGCTCGTCCGTATATCCCCGCTTCGCAAAATAAGCCCCGCTTTCCCAGTCACTTCCTGTAAAATAAGGATAAGCACCTTTTTCTTCTGCTATTTTTCCGCTCGCTTTAATCGCTGCAAAATTAATATTTTCAAACACCTGATCCACAAAATCCAGATGAGCATCTGTCTCCCAGCCGATTCCGTTTTTTGCAAGCATGTGATGGTACCCGCTGACTCCCAAGCCAATTGCACGGTACCGTCCATTGTTGATTTTCGCATAAGGCACCGGATAGAAGTTCAGATCAATCACATTGTCCAGGGCGCGCACTGCACTTTCCACAACATTTTCCAGACTGTTCTTATCATTTACATCCAGATTCCCCAGAGACAGACTAGCCAGATTACATACCACATAATCCCCGGGCTTTGTCACAGAAACAACCACCGTTTCTCCATCGATGACTTCCACCCGTTCTTCCACCTGCTCTACCGGGCTCATATTCTGGGCGATCTCGGTACACAGGTTGCTGCAGTAAATCATGCCTTTATGTTTATTGGGGTTTTTATCATTTACCTGGTCCCTGTTAAAGGTAAATGGCGTTCCGGTCTCTACTGCACTTTTAATAATCAGCCGGATCAGCTCCTTCATAGGAATCACTCTTTTATGAATCCGGTAGTCTTCCACACAGGACTGGTATTTTGTCTCCCATTCTTCTCCATAACTGTCTTCCAGGGAATATCCTTTAACGGTACGTATTTCATGGGGACACATCAAATACCAGTCCCCTTCAATATCCTCTTTCGCCTTCTTCCAGAATAAATCGGGATAGCACACTGCCGGGAATACATCATGCGCTTTCATTCGGTCATCCCCATTATTGGTTCTTAAATTCAAGAACTCCGGAAGATCTTTGTGCCATGCATCCAGATAAACAGCCACCGCACCCTGGCGCACTCCAAGCTGGTCTACTGCAACGGCTGTGTCATTGGCAAGCTTAATCCAGCGAATCACGCCGCCGGCTGCTCCTTTAAATCCACGTATGGTACTTCCCGCTGCTCTGACTTTTCCAAAATACAGCCCCATACCTCCGCCAAATTTGCTGACCTGGGCAAAATTATCGATACTCCGGTAAATTCCATCCAGACTGTCAGGAACCGTATCGATAAAGCAGGAAGAGAGCTGATGATAAGGCTTTCTGGCATTGGACATGGTCGGCGTCGCCATTGTGACCTGAAGTGTGCTCAGCATATCATAGAAGCGTTTCACCCACGCACTCCGCCCTGTCTTCTCCTTCATCCCAAGGTGCATGGCGATTCCCAGGAACATTTCCTGGGGTGTCTCAAGAGGGGCATTTGATCTGCTTCGGATCACATAACGGTTTAATAAAAGCTCTAATCCGGAGTAGGTAAAGAGCTGATTCCGATCATCTGCCAGATAAGTCTCAAACAGATCTATCTCCTCTTTACGATAGTGTTCCAAAATATAACTTCCATAAAGATCCTCATTTACCAGAAATACTACCTTCTCATAAAAGCTGTTCAGATTATATTCTTCCATCTGTATGCTGAGCTTATTTTGAAACTGCAGCATCAGCAGGCGCGCAGCAATAAACTCCCATTTGGGAGCCTCCTGTGTGGTGAGTTCTACTGCCGCTTTTGTAAGCATTGCCAGTTTTTCTTTTAAAAGCATGTCCGGTTTCTGAAATGCCAGGAATTTTGCCAGAAGATGTTCCAGGCTGTAGGGCAGATCCATAAAGGATTTCTGAACATCTTTTAAGACCCCATCCAGTGTCTGGAAATCCGCAAAATACTTCATAATGCTCTGCCTTGCCGCCCGTTCCCTGCTGCGTTCATTCCGGTACAGGATAAAGCTCTTCAGAGCACCGTAATAATTCTTTTCCGTCAGTGTAATTTCAATCTGGTCCTGAATCATCTCTACCTGAAGGGGTACTCCTTTTTCCACCAGTTCCAGAACCTTTGCTTCCACAGAAGCTGCAAGCTCTTCCAGCAGCTCATCCGGGCATACCTGATCCACACTTTTAAAAGCAAGTCTGATTACATTTTTTATCTTATCCAGAGCATATTCTTCCGACTGCCCATTCCTTTTTAAAATCTCCATATTCAGTGACCTTCCGCATTTATTATTTAGTAGTAGTTATCATTACTATAATGATACTAGCACAATATATAGCATTTGGCAATTATTTTATTCCTACATTTAGTAATTTCCTGAAATTGGAGAAATATACATAAGTTTCTTTGCAGCCCATAATTTTTGAATTCACAATGAAAACGCAGTTTGTTTTATTGTGCTTATTCTCTGCAGATCGTATAGGACCCGTCACCCATACCACCAATCCAGGAACTATAGAACTCTTCTGCTGCTTTTTCAAAATACCAGGTATCTTTTACACCTGCGGATTCATAAGGTGAATGCATGGCAAGCTGTGCCAGCCCCACATCTACTGTATTTAATGCAACTTGTGTACTGGATATGTTTCCCAGTGTAGATCCGCCCTGCATATCCGAACGGTTGACAAACGTCTGATATGGCACTTCTGCCCGATCGCAGATCATTTTAAATACCGCTGCCGAGACTGCATCTGTGGTATACTTCTGATTAGCACTGTACTTTATCACGATTCCTCCGTTCAGATACGGACGGTTGGTGGGGTCTGTCTTCTTTGTAT
>NZ_JAWYAJ010000501.1:0-14487 GCF_034124845.1 Robinsoniella sp. | reverse complement strand
CTCCTTCTCTTAATATCAAGAATTTTAACCTATTTCATTTTAGAAAAATACTTCTTTGTTTCAGCTGCTATGACACCGCTTAATACTAATATTGCAATTAAGTTCGGCAGAGCCATTAGTGCATTGAAAATATCCGCAATAACCCAAACCGCAGAAACTGTCATAAACGGACCGATAAATACTGCTAAAATGTACAGCCAGCGGTAACCGTTTAGTATCTTTTTATTATATCCGCAGAGATATTCCAGACACCGTTCACTGTAATAGTCCCAGCCCAATATTGTGGTAAAAGCAAAAAATACAAGGCAGACCATCAGTATAAATGCACTGACCGTATTGCTGAAGGGCAGTCCCTGCTGAAATGCCGCTGTAGTTACCGCAACGCCTTCTAAACCGATATTCCAGGTATCTGTAATTACAATCGTAAGCCCCGTCATGGTACAGATTACAATTGTATCAATAAATGTTCCCGTCATGGAAACTAATCCCTGACGCACCGGCTCATTTGTCTGAGCTGCCGCAGCAGCAATCGGGGCACTGCCAAGACCGGCTTCATTTGAAAATATTCCACGGGCAATTCCCTTTTGCATTGCTACCATAATACTTCCCAAAGCTCCTCCTGCCGCCGCACGAAGTCCAAATGCACCTTCAAAAATTGCCTTAAACGCATTTGGAATATGCTTATAATTCAGCACCAGAAGTACCAGACATGCGAGTATGTATATCCCTGCCATAAATGGTACAACGATCTGGGAAACACTGGCAATTCTCTTGATTCCACCGATAATTACCATACCTACACAAATCGTTAATATAATTCCCGCGATAACCACCGTCCAGGAATACTCCCTGCCTAAAATAGAAACGCTCCAGGCATTATTAGGATCAAAAAAATTATTAACTGCATTGGAAATACCATTTACCTGTGTAAACGTTCCAATCCCAAGAAGTCCCACACCCAGTCCAAAGAATGCAAATAATTTGGCAAGCCATTTCCATTTGATTCCCATTCCATTTTGAATGTAGTAAAATGGTCCTCCGATTACATGCCCGTCATCATTAATTACACGGTATTTAATCGCCAATACACCCTCCGCGTATTTCGTCGCCATACCAAACAAGGCAGCAACCCACATCCAAAATAACGCCCCCGGTCCGCCGGCTACGATTGCAGTAGCAACCCCTACAATATTTCCTGTTCCGATTGTAGCGGAAAGAGCGGTGCAAAGGGCTGCAAAGCTGGTCACTTCCCCATGGCCGCCTTCTTCATTTTTAAACATATACTTAAGCGCTTTGGGAAGTTTTGTAATCTGCAGCCCTTTCAGGCGGATTGTTAAATAAATACCCGTAGCTAAAATAAGTACAATAAGGGGGACCCCCCAAAGGAAATCGTCAATGTTTCCCAATATCGTGTTAATTTGATCCAGCATAATTCTCTTCTCTCCTTTATCTGTTTCAATGCAATAGAAAAAGAGCTGATAAAATAATCAGCCCCCTAAAGAGTAGAACTTATACAGATATAGCTCTGTCCTTTTGCCTGAGAGATAGGCGGGTAACATACTTTACCCACTGTACACCTTCGGCGCTCGTTCTTTGAGACTCTCCAGAGTTGTCAATGTATGCCCTAATTGGACATTTGTCTTTGACAGAAGATACTATACCATAAATTATGTGTTGTTGCAAGGATATTGCCAAATTTCGTACACTTTATATACATTTGTTCAAAATATGCGCCTGCATTTATCCAGGACAAACAACCTTTTACAATCCTTTCGTTCTTAAATTATCATCGCTTTATCATCTTTCTGGTGTTGGCAAATTGAAATAAAATCCCCACAATTGCCAGTGCAATTCCGGTCACTAAAGCCATCGTCTGGTCTTTCAGCCCGATTGCTGACAGAATTGCACCTGCCAGAGATATTCCCCCATGGATTCCGGAACTTACGATAACCGCGGGCCTCACAAACTTAACGGCAATGCAGCCGATTAACAACCCTACTACGATGCATATTGCAAACTTCCACCAGATATCCGGCAGCATGATTTCGTTTACTGCAAAATAAGCAAGGGCACCGCAAAGCACAAAGACCCCGGCAAGATAAACTTTAAATGCAAGCAGCATCAATGCAACTCCGCAAATGACTGCTGCAATGACTGCAACGATCAGATTATGGGTAAAATAATCTCCCAGAAAATATCCGATTCCTGCTCCGGTAACAAAGCCAAACAGAGAAATCCAGAATTTAAGCAGTCGGAATCCGAAAAAACAGTTCACCAGTGCCATTATGATCGTAACTGTTAGAAAAACACCCGACATCTCTGCAGGCAGACGGTCTAACATATTTTGAACCTGACTCATATAAGTCCCCTTTCACAGCATCTCTTCAGCTGTTTCTTCATATGCTTCCAAAATTATAAATATTATAAATTTTAATCCTATTTACTTGTAGTGTCAATATTATTGTGCAAATTTTCATGTATTTCATACAAAATAAAAAAACATTAATTTGATCAAGACAAATAAAAACCCCGGCACAGCTTTCTTGGTTTTGAAAGCCCTGCCGGGGTTTTTACATCCATATTTTACTCAATCTACAGACTGCCATCCTCTTTTATCAGTTTTCGTATAGCCATAACAGCATTTGTAATTGCCATTTCCGTATCATGGACAACCTCGTTGCTTAGTCCCTGTTTTTCTCTTTCCTGGTTAGCCACAACAAGAAATACAGATCCCACCCGGACTCTTAAATAGCTTCCCACAATAAACAGTGCTGCTGATTCCATTTCTGAAGCCTTGCAGCCAAGTCGGAGCCAGGCATTCCACTTATTCTGAAGTTCATAGTTTACCGGCATTTTCTCCGGCTCATGCTGTCCGTAAAAAGAATCCTTGCATTCTACAACGCCTGCATGGTAGCGGTAGTTTAACTCTTTCGCAGAATTAATCAATGCATTGGCAACTTCAATATCAGCTACTGCCGGATATTCAATTGGTGCATACTCCTTACTGGTTCCTTCCATGCGGATTGCCCCGGTTGCAATGACAACATCGCCGCTCTGAACATCCAGATCCATGCCTCCGCAGGTCCCCACACGAATAAAGGTATCTGCACCGGCTTTAACCAGCTCTTCCATGGCAATTGATGCGGACGGACCGCCAATTCCCGTTGATGTGACACTTACCTTCACCCCATCCAGGTATCCTGTATAAGTAACAAATTCTCTGCTGTCAGCCACTAGTTTTGCATTGTCAAAATGCTTTGCTATTTTTTCACATCTCTTGGGGTCTCCCGGTAAAATCACATATTTTCCTACATCTCCGCTTCTTACCCCAATATGATACTGTAATCCTTCTTCTGCATATTTCATAATAACAATCTCCTTTTCAACAATTTATAATTTTACTTCTTTTCATAATTTGCAACTTTATCTGCAATAAATGCTTTCATTTTTAAGTACTGTTCCCGATTTATCTCAAGTGTATAGCCTTTTTTTGTAATATATGATTCTTCCTCCATCGCCTTCACCGAACGGTTAACCGTCTTGACGCAAAGCCCTGAACTTTCTGACAGTTCCTGCCTTGTCATCCGAAGTTCGCAGATTCCGTTCTCCTGATTGTGTTCGTACAGTCTCATAAACAGGAGAATCATCCTGTCTGCGCCCTGCAAAAATAAGAAAATGCGTTCCTTCTTTGCCTGCTCCAATAAATAGTTCCCCATACTTTTTATTTCCATCAGCAGAACATGGCGGTCACTTTTTAACCATTTTTCAAATTTATGTCTGGATATGACCAGCATGGTGCACTCCGTAACGGTGGAAAGTGTAGTTTCATATGTTTCCCGGTCCAGAAGGATCTCCATGGTGCCAAAGACTTTAATGGGCTCAAACCGCATATAATCGTAGGCAATTCCCAAAACTCTGTGATCAACAGCGCGGACAATTCCCTTAGCCAGAATGTAAATCATATTTACTTCTTCTTCCTCACGAATAAAGATAGTTCCCCTGGGCAGTTTCTGTATCTGAAATGACTGCATCAGCCAGAGCGGTGCCTCTGCCAGATAATCCTCCAGATATTCCCGTTCCTGTCTCCCCAGACTTTCAATCAGAGACAACAGCTGTTCCATAGAATCCTGTCGCAGCATGGCAATCCTCCTTTCCAAATCTTATATCCTGTTACTTCATCAATTCCATTACTTAATCAATTCCGTTACCACAATCTCAGTGGGCACACCTTTTGCATCCTGTGCCACGTCATCCTTATGAATCTGTATCTTTCCATCCACGATCATTTGGTAAATTTCATCATAGTCTGCCTGTGAAAAAGTCTTAAACTTTGAATTCTTCATAGGCAGCAGCACATTTCCTGACTCTGAGCCCAATACAACTGATACTCCGCCTTCAAACTTCCCTTGATAAAAACTGTCCAGTACATCATATACGGACTTCTGCAAATTCTTCACTGCTGAAGTAATTACGGTATCGGATTCACCGGACTGGTCAACGTCTACCCCGATTACGGTCTTATCTACGAACATTGCTGCCTTCATCACGGAATTTCCTACTCCGCCGCCGCAGGCAAATATAGTATCTGTACCTTCATTATACCACGCCGCTGCTTTCGACATATTGTCCGGCGTCGCGTCGAAGTTACCAACATATGTATATTTCATCTCCAGATCACCCTTAGAAAGCCCTAATTGCTTTCCTGCATAATCTGCTCCCTGTATAAAACCATAACCAAAACGGATTACTGCGGGTACTGCAATTCCCCCCATAAACCCCAGCTTCCGGTTACCATCCATCACTGCTGCATATCCTGCCAGGAACCCCGCCTGTTCTTCTGCATAAAATATGGAATGAGTATTGTCCAGAATCTCGCTGTTCCCATTTCCGTCATGGGGAGATCCGTCCAGAATCACAAATTTAACATCCGGATATTTTTTCTGCATGTTGTAAACCGGAACTTCATAGAGATAACCGGGACATACTACAATTTTGGCTCCGCCTTTAACTGCAAGTTCCAGGGATTTCGTATAGGCATCATCGGACTTTTCCGTAGGTTCATAATATTTACTGGTTAGATTGTGTTCTTTGGCATATGCCTGAACCCCCTCCCAGGAACCCTGGTTAAAGGAACGGTCATCGATGGACCCCACATCCATGGATAATGCCACTTCATATTTTTTATTCGATTCCGAAGATTCCTCTTCCCCACCCTTCTGACAGCCCGCCATAGTGAACACCATGGCCGCTGCTATCAGAAATGCAATACATTTTTTCTTCATATCACATTCTCCTAATATTCTTTTGCTGACCTGCCCTTTAACAATTCAACTGCGGAGCTGGTTCCGATACGGCTGCATCCTTCTTTGATAAATGCTTCCAGGTCTTCTATGGTTCTAACGCCGCCTGCTGCTTTAATTTTAACTTTTTCCCCGATTTCCCGTTTAAACAGGCGGATATCCTCAAGAGTTGCCCCAGCTGTTCCAAATCCGGTACTGGTTTTGATAAAGTCTGCTTTGGCATTTGTCACTGCTTTACATAATGCTGTTTTTTCTGCTTCGTCCAGATAACAGGTTTCGATGATAACCTTTAAAATAAAATCTCCGGCTTCTTTTTTCAATGCCGCGATTTCTTTTTCCACCTTATCAAAATCCCCGTTTTTTACATCACTAATATTCACAACCATATCAAATTCACTGGCACCGTCTTTCTTTGCCTGGCGGATTTCTTCTGCTTTTGCCTCCGTTACGCTGTAACCCAGTGGAAATCCAATTACGGTGCAGATATTAATCCGGTCCCCATATCTTTCTTTAACTCTTTTTACATAGCATGGGGGGATGCATACAGACGCCGTATGGTATGTGGCTGCCTCCTCACATAATTTCTGAATATCTGCCCAGGTTGCAAATGCCTTTAACTGGGTGTGGTCTACATAATTTAATACATTTAATTCGCTCATTTTTTCCTCCAACGGCGCTTTATGCGTCTTCTATTATTTATTATATTTACCTGATACACTATCAAATTATAATTGCCGGATGTATTTGCGCTTCCCTTATTTTTTACCTGCTTCCCTTATCATACGGAATTCCCTCTGCCTTTGGAGCCTGAGAATTTTTGGACAGGAACGCCAGTACTACAAGTGTCGCCACATAAGGAATCATTTTATACAATCCATCCGGCAGCGGAAGATCCTTTAATACCGGAATTCCGGAATAGGTGCTGGAAAGGGTCTTCATGATTCCGAAAAATACTGCCGCTCCGAAGATTCTCCCCACTCTCCATTGTCCGAAGATCAGCACTGCAATTGCCAGGAAGCCGTATCCCGCCACACTTGCGCTGAAATTAGTAGAGGTGGGCACCACGAATGCCAGCCCGCCGATTCCTCCCAGGACACCGGAAATAATAACGCCTGCATAGCGGATCTTATATACATTAATACCTACCGAATCAGCCGCCTGGGGATTTTCCCCGCAGGCACGCAGCCGAAGTCCGAATTTCGTTTTATTAATCACAATTGCGGCAGCGATTAATATGAGAATCCCCAAAAATGTTGTCAGATATGTATGTTTGAAAAACATATCTCCAAGTACGGGAATATCACCCAGAAGCGGTATCTTTTTAATATGGAAGGTATCCAGAAAAGAAATCTGCTGCTTTCCCTGTACCATTCTGGCTACAAATATTGCAAACGCCGGTGCAAAAAGGTTCAGTGCGGTACCGCTTATGGTCTGGTCTGCTTTCAGATTCACAGAAGCAAAAGCATGAAGCAGAGAGAACACACCACCTGCGATGCCGGATATCAGGATTGCCAGAATCATAAAGGACTGCCCGCTTAACGTATTTTCAAAAGTATTGATAAACAGAATGCCGGCGAAGGCTCCCATAACCATAATCCCTTCCATTGCGATATTGATGACACCGCTTCGCTCTGCAAACATGGCGCCCAGTGCCACTACCAGCAGCGGTATGGCAAAAAACATGGTCTGCTGAACTACAAAATAAAGAATATTCATGATTTTTCAGCCTCCCTTCTTCTCCTGCTTATGAATTTTATAATAACATTTTTAAACAGTAACGCAAATGCTCCAAAATAGATAATGACGGATATAATAATGTCAATTACTTCCGGCGCAAAGCTCAGCAGCTGAAGATTGTCACCGCCAACTGTGATATGCCCGATAAACAAACCTGCAAAAAGGATACCGATCGGATTGGAAATACCAAGCAGCGCTACGGAAATACCGCTGAAGCCTTCGGGCGAAATAACATCCAGCACCTGGATACATTTTCCCACATCTGCCAGATACATCAGTGCTCCGCCGATTCCTGCAAGGGCACCTGCAATTGCCATAGAAAGGACAATGTTCCTTTTTTCATTAATTCCTGCATATTTACTTGCCTGTGGGCTCAGTCCGCACGCTTTTAGCTCATATCCAAAGGTTGTCTTATTTATTAGTATGTAAATGACGATGACAAGCAGAATCGCAATCAGGATTCCAATGTTCATATTTGCCTCGGGAAACATACGGTCCAGTCCCGCCTTTGGTATAGTTGCGGATGCCGCTACCGGCAGAGACTGGTTTTTAATCTGATCATAAATCGTCCCGGTTACCAGCATGTTCACCAGATACATCCCGATGTAGTTTGTCATGATGGATGCGATGACCTCATTTACATTCCGAAACGCTTTTAAAAGTCCGGGTATCATTCCCCATAAAGCACCAAACAGTGCGGCGCCCAGGATCGCCACGATCCAGTGTATTCCCCCTGGAAGCCAGGTCCATTTCACGCCAATATAAACAGCTGCAAAAGCACCCATGGTAAACTGTCCCGAAGCCCCGATATTAAACAGCCCGGTCTTAAAAGCAAACCCAACCGACAGACCGGTCATAATAATGGGCGTTGCGATATACAGCATCTGTCCTACTCCATAGGAACCTGAGGTAAATCCACCTTTTAGAATCATGGAGAAGCCATCCAGCGCCTCCGACGAATTGCTGAAAAGCAGAATAATCAGCCCTACAGCCAGTCCGGCAACAATTGCAACCAGGGAAGCCGAGAAATTAAGCAGCCCTTTCCGCTCTTTTTTATTATTTAGCTTTTCTTTCATAACCTGCGCTCCTTTTCGTTCCCGCCATGTAAAGGCCTAATTCCTGCACAGTGACTTCTTCCGGCTTAACATCTGCAACAATTTCCCCCTCGTACATTACCAGTATCCGGTCACTTAACTGCATTACTTCATCTAATTCCAGAGATACCAGGAGAACTGCTTTCCCCTTATCCCGCTGTGCTACCAGCTGTTTGTGTATATACTCAATGGCACCTACATCCAGTCCACGGACCGGCTGTACCGTTACCACAATCTCCGGATCCCGGTCCAGTTCCCTGGCAATGACTGCTTTCTGCTGGTTTCCCCCTGACATTCCCCGTACAATGGACTCTTCCCCCTGTCCGCACCGGATATCAAATTGTGTAATCAGCTTTTTCGCATATTCACGGATAGCCTGGAATTTCAGGAAACCATGATTCTGGAACCTCGGTGTATAGTAGGACTGAAGCACCAGATTTTCCTGCAAATCATAGTCCAGTACCAGGCCATGTTTGTGCCGGTCTTCCGGTATATGCGCCATCCCGTCCTGGCATTTCTTCCGGATACTCTCTTTGGTGATATCCTTTCCATTTAAGGAAACGCTTCCTTCGTCCAGGGGCATTAATCCAGTTATGCCATAGACCAGTTCCGACTGCCCATTGCCGTCGATTCCTGCAATACAGACAATTTCGCCTTTCCGCACCTGAAAGGAAACATCATTTACAATATGCTTCTGGGAATTTGCGGATTTAATGATAAGGTTCTTCACCTCAAGAACCGCTTCTCCCGGATCCTGCAGTTTTTTCTCCACATTTAAGTTTACTTTACGCCCTACCATCATCTCGGACATTTCTTCTTTTGTGGTATCCTTTACATCAATGGTACCGATATATTTTCCCTTGCGCAGTACACTGCAGCGATCTGCTACTGCTTTGATTTCGTTTAATTTATGAGTAATAAATATCAGGGATTTTCCTTCCTTTACCAGCTGTTTCATCACCTTCATCAACTCATCAATTTCCTGAGGCGTGAGAACCGCAGTTGGTTCATCAAAGATTAACACTTCATTGTCGCAATACAGCATTTTCAGAATTTCCACACGCTGCTGCATGCCTACCGTAATATCCGCGATCTGCGCATCCGGATCTATTTTGAAGTGATAGCGTTCACTTAATTCCATTACTTTTTTCCTGGCATCATCCATTTTGAGGAATCCGTTTTTTAAGGTTTCCCTGCCCAGGATAATACTTTCCAGTACCGTAAAATTATGTACCAGCTTAAAATGCTGGTGTACCATTCCGATTCCCAATGCATTTGCATCATTGGGATTATTAATCTTTACCTCTTTACCATTCATTTTAATCTGCCCTTTTTCCGGCTGGTAAAGCCCGAACAGTACACTCATCAGTGTGGATTTTCCTGCCCCGTTTTCTCCTAACAGCGCGTGGATTTCACCCTTTCTAAGCTGCAATGTCACATCGTCATTGGCCTTGAAACTGCCAAATTCCTTTGTGATATGGTTCATCTCTATAACAAATTCCGCCATATCCCCACCCATGCATACCGCAGTCCCCTCTGCGGCGCTTCCTTTCCTGTTTAATTATAAGTTTTTGCCTGCTCCTATAAATCTTCTTTTGAAAAACCAAACGGAAATAATTCTTCCAGCCGATAGGTCCGGTAATCCGTTTCACTTTTTGCCAGGATTACCTTAAATTCCGTTGGATTACAAAACTCTGCCATCACCTGTCTGCACACCCCGCAGGGTGCACAATAATCTCTTTCCTCTGAAGAAGCTCCTTTTTTATTCCCCACTATAACAATCTTTTCAAACTCCATCTCCCCAACCGACACTGCTTTAAAGAATGCCGTCCTCTCCGCACAGTTCGTTGGAGAAAAAGAAGCATTTTCAATATTACATCCGGTATAAACCCTGCCGCTCTTTCCTAAAAGTGCTGCCCCAACCTGAAAACCTGAGTATGGGGAATAAGAGTACGTCTGGGCTTTATATGCCTCTAAAATCAGCTCTCTGTCATCCATTCTTCTCATACCATCCTCTCTTTAATACGTTCTGCTCTTACCGTTTACTTCCACACTTCCTTAAGAAAACTTTCTCCATCCACCTGGTTGTCAATTCCAAACAAATCCAATACGGTGGCTGCAATATCTGCGAAAGTTTTTCTTGTTCCCAGAGAGACATTTTCTTTCACACCCTTGCCGTAAATCAGCATTGGCGTATATTCTCTCGAGTGGTCGGTGCTTGCCGTTCCCGGATCACATCCATGATCTGCAGTTATCAACAGGATATCGTCCTCTTTCATTCTGCCCAGAAATGTACCAAGCTGCCTGTCAAAATCTGTGGCTGCCTTTGCATAGCCGTCAATATCATTTCTATGTCCATACAGCATGTCGAAATCCACCAGATTCACGAAACAAATTCCATGAAAATCACGGTCCTGGAGTGCAATGGTTTTCTCCATTCCGTCTGTATTACTTACAATGCTTGTGGTATCCTGTATGCCCCGTCCCGCAAAGATATCATAGATTTTCCCTACACCCAGTGTGTCAAATCCCTTTTCTTCCAGAACATCCAGCATTGTCGTTTTAGGCGGAACCAGGGAAAAGTCATGGCGGTTTGTTGTCCGTCTGAAATCCGGATCTGTTCCTTCAAATGGCCTTGCAATTACTCTGCCCACTCCATGCTGATTACAAAGCAGTTTTCTTGCAATCTCACAGTCATGATACAGTTCCTTTAACGGTACCACACCTTCATGAGCGGCAATTTGAAACACACTGTCAGCAGATGTATAGACGATCAACGCTCCTGTTTCCATATGTTCTTTTCCATAGTCCCGGATAACATCGGTACCGGAATACGGTCGGTTGCAGATAACTTTTCTGCCTGTCTCTTCCTCAAACTTTTTAATAATCTCTTCCGGAAATCCATCAGGATAAACCGGAAGCGGCTCGGGGGAAATAACACCGGCAATTTCCCAATGCCCTATGGTAGTATCTTTTCCCATAGATGCTTCTGTCATCCTGGCATATGAACCAATGGGTGTTACCTCTGTTTTTCCTTTTTCTACCCCTTCGATATGAAACAACCCCAGTTTTTCCAGGTTGGGAGTAAAATACTCTTTGGATTTTCGTATGGTTCCAAGTGTATTGCTCCCGGTATCATGGAATTTGCCTGCATCCGGCAGTTCACCGATTCCGAAACTGTCTAATACAATTAAAAACACTCTTTTTGCTTTCATTTTTTTACCTTTACATGCCTTTGCCGGAGAATGATTGATGATATATGTCAAACACGCTCCTGCCTGCTGCACTGCCCTTTCTTCCAATCTCTTTGTCTATCCTGTTTTAGCTAAGCTATCGTACATATTGCTGTCTCTTGATAAATAGATCATAGTCCCTTATCGTTTTTTTAGATAGGACTTGTGTCCTTTCTTACAAGCAAAATATTCATTTCGTCTTATTTTACAATTTTCCCAAACTAATTTTGGTCATATTTTACAAATCCTTCTCTTTCTTATTATCTGAATAGAAGTAATGATCTATACATATTTTATACTACGACAGGTTTTTATTTTTTATTATTTTCTAGGAGGAATGCATTATAAAAATATCAAAAATCGATATCCGGGAAATTCAAATACCCCTGGCGGTTCCCTTTCGGACTGCTCTGCGCACTGTTAACTCCGTGGATGATATTGTAATTATCGTTCATACGGACGCCGGAGATACCGGATATGGGGAAGCACCTCCCACTGCAGTGATTACCGGTGAAACCAAGGGTTCCATTGTCTGCGCCATCCGTGACTTTATTGCACCTGCCATAACCGGCATGGAAGTAGGCAATATTGAGGAGATCATGCACGTGCTGCATTCCTGCATACTTTACAATTCATCTGCCAAGGCAGCGGTGGATATGGCAGTCTACGATCTCTATGCCAGGAGCCTGCACCGTCCCCTCTATCAGGTACTCGGCGGTGCCCGGCAGAGCCTGGAGACCGATATTACCATCAGTGTGAATCCCTTGGATGTTATGGTGCAAGACAGCCTCACGGCTATTGACCGGGGATTTCAAATCCTGAAAGTCAAAGTGGGAAAAGAAGGCATGAAAGACGTGGAGCGCATTTCCCGGATCCGCCAGGCCACAGGCCCCAGGACAGCTATCCGGGTGGATGCCAACCAGGGCTGGAATCCGAAAGAAGCGGTCCGCATTATAGCACGTATGGAGGATCTGGGCGTGAATCCCGAACTGATTGAGCAGCCCGTTCCTGCCCATGATCTGCAGGGCATGCAGTATGTTACAGCCCACTCCTGCACCCCAATTCTGGCAGATGAAAGCGTATTTTCTCCTTGGGATGCCATTCGGCTTCTGGAAATGCATGGAGCTGACATGCTCAATATAAAGCTAATGAAATCAGCAGGGATCTATGGTGCCTTAAAAATCTGCAGCATAGCCCAGATCTACGGTGTGGAGTGCATGATGGGCTGTATGTTGGAAAGTAAACTTGCAGTGAGTGCCGCTGCCCATCTGGCTGCTGGTCAAAAAGTCATTACAAAAGTAGATCTGGATGGACCTTCCCTTTGCTGCACCGACCCCTATAAGGGAGGACCGGAGTATGAAGGTTCACAGATTCGAATGAATCAGACAGATGGAATCGGCATAACCTGCGGTTCCGTTTCTTTTAAAGGGTTGTCATAAATATTTCTTTCATGCGTAATATTATGTGAAGAACAATTCCCATGAAAGGGTATGCCATGCAGACATTGGTCCACTACATATCTGTCCTGAATGATACAATTAACCGTTTCGTCTGGGGAGTTCCCATGCTGGTATTTTTTCTGGCTGTGGGAGTTCTCTATACCATTGGAACCAGATGTTTTCAATTCCGACATTTTAAGCTCTGGTTTTCCGAGACGATTCTCACCTGTTTTAAAAAATCGCCGCCTCCAAAACCGCCCGGTCCGGGACTGCAAGCCGGCAAAAAGAAACACACCATTTCTCCCTGGCAGGCTATGGCTACCGCTCTGGCATCCACAGGCGGTGTGGGAAACATAGCCGGTGTCGCCACCGCCATTACCGCCGGAGGACCCGGTGCACTTTTCTGGATGTGGGTTTCCGCTCTCCTGGGAATGATGACCCATTACGGAGAAACCGTACTTGGCATCTGTTTTCGGAACAAAGATAAAGACGGCCATTACAGCGGCGGCCCCATGATCTACATGGAAAAGGGCCTTCACTGCAAATGGCTCGCCTGCTTTTTTTCCCTTTTCTGCATCGGTGCAGCACTGGGTATGGGCAATATGTCTCAATCCAACTCCATGGCAGATGCCCTGAACCACTCCTGGGGCACTCCTAAGCTGGTCATTGGAATTGCCGCTGCACTCATTACGGGGCTTGTAATTACCGGAGGTATCGGCCGTATTACCGTCGTCAGCGAAAAACTGGTTCCCATTATGTCTATCCTTTATATCATCGGAGCATTGCTTGTAGTTATGACCCACCTTGGAAATGTTCCAGCTGCCTTTCGCTCTATTTTTCATGAAGCATTTAACTTTCGTGCGGCAGGAGGCGGGATTCTGGGATATGGTATTGCTGCTGCTATGCGTACCGGAATTTCCAGAGGGGTATTTTCCAATGAAGCCGGACTTGGAAGTTCCGTTATGGTACACGCAGCCGCAGATGTGGATCATCCGGCTATCCAGGGTATGTGGGGAATTTTTGAAGTTTTCGCAGATACCATGGTGGTATGCACCATCACCGGTCTGGCTATCCTGTGCTCCAATGTCTATGACCAGACTGCTTATTTAAATGCCATGCAGCTGGATCAGATGTATCAGACCACCCGTTATATGGATGCCCTTCCAAATGGTGTCCCCCTGGCCTCAGCTGCCTTTGCGTCCACCTTTGGCTCCTTAGGGGATATCTTTGTCTCCTTTTCCATCCTGCTCTTTGGCCTGGCTACTTTGCTTAGCTGGTCCTATTTTGGAGAACAGGCAGTCATCTATCTCTTTGGGCGTAAAATAGTGCCGGCATATAAATTTGTTTATATATTTTTTATTGTCATCGGAGCTGTGGCACGGCTGGATTTTGTCTGGAGTGTCTCGGATACGCTAAACGGGCTGATGGCAATTCCCAACCTAATAGCTATCACAGTCCTGTCTCCTACGGTATTCCGGGTAACAAAAGATTATTTTGTAAAATACCGGGGCGGAGGGGGATAATGTAAATATCATTGCTTGCAATCATACTGGGTGCATGGGCGTGGGAAACTGGTATGGGCGGAGGAAGCGTAGAGCAGAGCTGAGTATTTACTTACCTTTTCGGAGTGCTTTTTGGCGGATACAATTCGACTGGCTCCCATCGGATTGTAAGCGGGCACTGA
>NZ_JAWYAJ010000500.1:1206-5149 GCF_034124845.1 Robinsoniella sp. | reverse complement strand
GTTTTACCCGGGAATGACTTTGATTCTTCTGTTTCCTGTCCTAATATATCGTAAACAGCCTGATAGGTTCCTCCATCCTGTTCCTGTGTCCGCAATAGATTTCCCGCATTGTCGTAGGTACTGCTTTCCATCCGGCCGGCACCATCAATCATTTGCACCACTTTATCCTGGTAGTTATATTCATATTTCGTTACGGTATATGCGTCATCCCCGTTTTGGTGTACCTCGTCCAGCCCGCTTATGGCCAGCGGTACAGACAGCCCCTTGTACTCTCTTAACAGACGTCCTCTAAAATCATAGTATTCCTGGACGTAGCTTACCGGATTGTCACCGTCATACTGTATTGTGGTTATCCTGTTATTCCATGCATCATATTCATAAGCAGTCTTCCTTGACGAGGAGGCCGAACTGCCTGCGGGGTTATTATAGACCGTCTCCGTCAGCATGTTGCCTGCTTTATCATAGGTATATTCCGTCTTTGCAAGAGAATTTCCCTCAAACGGAGTTGTCTGTCTGATCAGATTTCCCAATGCATCATAGGTATAAGTGGTTCGTTTCCCATTCGGATCTGTCTCTGTGGCCACCTTTCCATCCCCGGTATAAGTTCTGCTGGTCGAATTTCCGGCAGCATCGGTGGCTCTTATGACTCTTCCAGCAAAATCCGTGATCTGCGTAGTGACCGCAGTACGTTCTTGATCCAGATAAACCGTGGTAGTGGTAAGCAGGTTTTTTCCGGACTGGCTGTAGCTTAGTTCCTCCATGCGTATTCTTTTTGATGTAGTGCTGTCATAAAAAACAGTACTTGTTTTCCGGTCCAGCGCATCATAGGTATATGCAGTATAGGAACCGTCCGGATAAAACTCCTTTAAGGTATTCCCATATAAATCGTATTCATAAGCTGTCGTATTGCCCATGGCATCTGTTTTTGTAGTCACCTGTCCAGCTTCATTATAAGTAAAACGGGTTCCGGGGCCTGTATAAACATCATTTTTCAGGTCATCCAAAGACGAATCATAGGAAAGTGGTCCAGCCTCTGCTTCTTTATTTCCCATTTCATCATAAGAGTACCGCTCAAATGTCCGCTGTCTTCCATCTTCACTGATGGTGGCCTTTCGAATGATTTCATTATATTTATTATAGACATATTTTGTAACAACACCATCCGGGGCAGTTTCTTCTATGGGAAGCCACTTGTCATTGTACTCATAGGCAGTTGTAAATGCATCCCCATCCATATAGGTCGTCATGGCAAGGATCTGCCCCTTCTGGTTACGGATGTATTCTAGATAATTCTTTTCATCTCCCAGCGGACCGGTTTCAGTCAGTACAGCACCTTTAATTACATGGTCCATGTCATAGGTGTAAGACGTCACAGCAAAGCCTTCCTCATCAGCGCCTTCCAGGTATACACTTTTTCCATCCAGCGGCGTTGCCTTTTTTAGAAGGTATTTTCCGGAAACGTCATACAGGTAATAAGTGGACGTTCCATTTTTATCAGTACTTTTTGTTATATTATTCTGCTCATTATACTCTGTCAGCTCTGCCGTGCCGTCAGGATATGCTACTCTGGTTACCCGCCCTTTTGTATCACGGGTATACGTAGTTACATTTCCATAAGCATCGGTTTCCGATTCTACTTCCCCATATTTATTTATTCCATTTGTCAGGGCATACCTCGTCCGAACGGTTTCACCAAGGGCATTCGTAGATGCAGTAAGATTATAGTGAAAATCAAACTCCTTCGTAACCCTGCGCCCATTGGAATCTGTAATCGTGGTTTTGCGGAATATATCATCATATTTATAAGTATCCACATTTCCTGCCATATTTTTGACTGTTTTTACTTTTTTATCGTGTTTTCCGCCTTTGATGTAGGTTATTTCTTCAAATGTGCTGCCATCATGGTTTATTATTTTAGCGAGCAGCCCTTCTGAATTATATAGATATCCTGTGGATTTACCGTTTGCATCGATATATTTTGACAGTTTTCCTTCGGTATATTCAAAGCGGGCAGTTTCCCCAGTCTCCTCATTTATGATACTTTTTAGAAGCTTCTCTTTATAATGAATAGAAACATCCGTACCGGAGTCATCCTGTATCCGCACCGTATTTCCATTTTCATCCACGCTGTAGGTCATGCGGTTACCGGTTTTATCTTCCATGTATTGAATATTCCCTTTTTCATCAAAAGAAAATAGGGCCTGATCTTGTGTTTTCAACAGGAAGCTTCCATTTTCCTCTGTCAGTTCACTTCTGGAGTCCTGCGTTTCATAATTACCGCTGCTGTTTTTCAAAAACGTATACCGGGACCCGTCCGGCATAAAAACCGTTTTCTGGTCCGTGTCCAGAATAGTTTCCGATTTCATTTTTATATTCTGGCTGAATACAAATCCTTTTCCCAGTACTCCGTCTTCTTCGCTCATGGAATTATAGGAATGTGTAATTTCAAAGGGACCCATGGCACTTTGAACCGTGATATCCGAAAAGCCCTGTGAATAGTTTCCGGTTGCAGGATTGGCTCCTGATTTGCCAAAGTATCTGGATGCAATCCGTTCTGTGATATGTCCGGTTTCCATTGCCTGGAAGAGATTTGTCCAGATGGGCTTTCTGGTAAATGTATAATCCAGACCGGCATCCACTCCAAGGTTGTAAAACCAGACGTATGCCAGTTCCGGAAATTCCACGTTGTGGTGGTAGGAACCGCTGATCTGCATGAACGCATTCTGGCTGGTTGTAAATCTTCGGGTGGTACTTTGAATGAAATCTCCTTTTACATCCAGGAGGCCTCGGGATATAGTTTGATCTGTCTGGGAATTATTGTATAAGGTTCCGTTGATGATGATAAGGTCATTATCATCGGACATGGATATACACCCATTATTCTCCAGATACAGATTTCCATTGACATTCAAGATACCTTTCTCGTTGGATATATTGCCGGAAACAGTCAGATTGCCTCCACATTTCAAGGCACCGCCCATGAGCCGGGCACTTCCAGTGAGATTTACAGAATCTTTAAGTTCAACTGTATGACCATTTAGTTCAAGGTAGTGAAGATTTGCAAAATCATTTGAAATAATGTCACTGGCCAGACTGATTGTTCCTGCTGTACAATTAAATACAAGTCCTGGGCATGATTCAGTTTGTTTGATATTCCTTATATATCCCCGGTTGCTATCCATAATTATATGTTGCAATGAATCTCCTGCAAACACTACTTTTCCATCAGCCGGCCATGAAACATTAAATATACTATTTCCCGTTTGATAGAAATCTCCATACAGTTCCAGAATTCCGCCTTTACAAAGCATATTTTCACTATTATTGCTTTCTGTATAAAAATCTCCTTTCACTATAATTTTAAGCTCTCCGGATGTCTTCAGATATGCTGACGTTTCTGTATAGCTTCCGTCAGACTGCTTTTTTTGTATTCGGAAATCTTGGTCTACTACGATCTGCGCTGACTCACTCCCTATAATTAAAGTGCAATCCCTGCCCTCTATCTCCTGTATCCGGTACTCCCCTTTTACATGCAGGACAGATCCATTATTCAGGGTAAACTGCGTTCCCAGATAGTCTCCTTCTATGGTCAGTTTATGCCCATTTCCATAACCCTGCACGGCTACTTCTTCCCCTGCAATAATCGTGTCCTGGGTTAGTTCCACTCCCCACAGCGGTGTATCTGCATAGATCTTTCCTGCACGATTAGCTATTACGATACTTTTCAGCCGTCCCCGCATCGTTCCCATCAATACATGCTGTTCTTTTTCTCCTGCAAACACTATTGTCCCATTAGCTGGCCATACTCCATTAAAAGAGCTGTCACCTATATGATGGAAATTCCCATGCAGTTCCAGAATTGCTCCTGCACAAAGTATATTTTCTCCTTTGCTTTCTGTATAAAAATCTCCTTTCACTATAATTTTAAGCTCTCCGGATGTCT
>NZ_JAWYAJ010000500.1:0-1106 GCF_034124845.1 Robinsoniella sp. | reverse complement strand
GGGTAAACTGCGTTCCCAGATAGTCTCCTTCTATGGTCAGTTTATGCCCATTTCCGTTTCCCTGCACAGCCACCTCTTCACCAGCAATGGTCGTGTCCTGGGTTAACTCAGCTCCCCACAGCGGTGTATCTGCATAGATCTTCCCTGCATGGTTAGCTACTACGATACTTTTCAGCTTTCCACGCATCGTTCCCATGGATACATGCTGTTTTTTTTCTCCAGCAAACACTAGTGTTCCCCAGGCACTTGATACCCGATTAAAGCTACTGTCTCCTAAATGGTGAAAATCCCCGTAAAGTTCAAGTATTAACCCCTTATTTATTTGATTATTGTCATTTATACTCTCAGTATAAAAATCCCCTTTAACCACTATACAAGCATTATTGCCACCAGTTAGATACGCAGCAGTATCTCCATATTCCCCCTCTTCACTCTCTGACTGAATCCTAAAGGTACCATCTACCCATACAATAGAGTTCTGTGCATTTAAAGAACCAGACTGCATTACCATATTGCCTGTTATCCTAATTGTACAATTAGAAAACTGAACATTACTATCAACAATTACATCACCCTGATATAATATTTTTTTATCCCTTAACACTCCTCCTGAAGAAAGCACAGTATCTCCATCTATTATTTCATCATAAACAATATCTTCTGGAATAACTGTTTTAACATACTCAGAAACCTTTTTTACAGAAGAATTTTCAACCACTGTTTCGGATTCCTTTGGTTGTTCTTGCCTATCAGCTTTTTCTGTTTCAAATAATTCTGTTTCTATCATTTCACTTGAATTTGTTTCAATAGATTCTGTTTCTTCTACTGTTTCAATTTCAGTAATTCCTTCTGTGTTATATTCAGAAGTTGTATTACTTTCTCGATTATTATATTCGTCTTTATCAACCCTATCTGTTTCTGATTCTATTTCTGTTTTTACATCTACCCGCCCATCTACAACTGCCAGTTGATTAGGCTTCGGATTAGCCATAACTTTTAATACAAGCCCCAAATCAGGCACGTCTGCAATAAATATCAATACAGCTAGCACCATACAAATAAACGACTTAAAAATTCTTTTTGTCTTTTGTTTTTTCCACATCTCT
>NZ_JAWYAJ010000499.1:6546-20983 GCF_034124845.1 Robinsoniella sp. | reverse complement strand
CTGAAGCCGTTATGAAATTGTACGTGCAATCCGCAATTTATCGCAGGACTGTAAAGATGGAAAAGTAAAGGGTACGGATATTACAGAGTATGTTTTTTCTGATTATCTGGATACGAAAGGAATACCGGATCCGGATCTTCTGATTCGTACCAGCGGAGAACTCAGGCTTTCTAATTATCTGATGTGGCAGCTGGCATATACGGAGTTTTATTTTACAGATGTTCCATGGCCGGCATTTAATAAAGAAGAGCTGATGAAAGCGATTGACAAATTCAATGGCAGAGATCGGCGGTTCGGGGGCGTGAAGGAGGATTAACCATGTTTGTGACGAGGCTCATAAGGGGTATTGTGTTGGTGCTGATTGCGCTGCTGACTATTATCTCAGGAGGATATGTGCTGTTTGTAACGTTACTTCTGATATCTCTGATCGGTTTGAATGAACTTTACAGAGCGATGAATGTGGAATCCGAACAGACCCATGGACTGGCATTGGTCGGTTATATCGGAACAGTTGGTCACTATTTCATGTTACTTTTTGGATTTGAAGCATATAGTATGATAGGGCTGATTTTTCTGCTGGTGGCATTTATGTTTGTCTATGTGTTTACTTTTCCCAAATATAAGGCAGAGCAGGTTATGGCAGGATTTTTTGGCGTAGCCTATGTATCTGTGATGCTGTCCTATATTTTTCAGACGAGAAATCTCCAGGATGGTGCATTTATCGTATGGCTGATTTTCCTGTGTTCCTGGGGATGCGATACCTGTGCTTACTGTGTAGGGGTATTAATTGGAAAGCATAAAATGTCTCCGAAGTTAAGTCCGAAAAAATCCATAGAAGGGGCAGTTGGCGGAGTGGTCGGCGCTGCACTTCTGGGAGCAGTTTATGCTGCTGTAATTGGTAAATATCTGGAGGCACAGAATCAGATTGCAGTCTATGCGGTGATCTGCGGAATTGGCGCATTGATTTCCATGGTGGGCGACCTGGCTGCTTCTGCTATTAAGAGAAACCATGATATCAAGGATTACGGCAAGCTGATACCGGGGCATGGCGGAATATTAGACCGCTTTGACAGTGTGATTTTTACGGCTCCGGTTATTTACTTTTTAGCAACACTTTTTAATTAAGAATCAGAGACTGTTTGAAATAGTGCCTGCTCAGATGAGGCGGGCAGATTACGGAAATGATTTTTCAAACGCACTCTGGGAAAGAACAAGAGAGGATTTTTTATGAAGACGATAGCGGTGTTAGGATCCACAGGTTCTATTGGAACCCAGACATTAGAAGTAGTAAGGGAAAATAATGACTTGCAGGTTGCTGCGTTGGCAGCAGGCAGTAATATTGTGCTTTTGGAAAAACAAATTCGGGAATTTAAGCCAAAGGCAGCAGCAGTCTGGGATGAAAAATCCGCTTCGGTATTAAGGGAATCCATAAAAGACCTGGATGTAAAAGTTGTAAGCGGCATGGAGGGATTAATTGAAATCTCTACACTGCAGGAGGTAGAGATTCTGGTCACTGCCATCGTGGGGATGATTGGAATACTGCCCACAATTGAAGCAATTAAGGCGAAAAAAGACATTGCACTGGCGAATAAGGAGACTTTGGTAACGGCAGGACATATTATTATGCCTCTGGCAGAAGAACGGGGTGTGCGGATTTTGCCTGTGGACAGTGAACACAGCGCTATTTTCCAGTCTCTAAACGGCGAGAATCCAAAAAGAATCGGTAAAATACTTTTGACGGCATCAGGCGGTCCTTTCCGTGGGAAAACGAAATCATTTTTAGAAAAAGTCCGGCTGGAAGATGCTTTGAAGCATCCAAACTGGGCAATGGGACAGAAAATTACCATAGACTCGGCAACATTGGTAAATAAAGGTTTGGAAGTTATGGAAGCCAAGTGGTTGTTTGGAGTAGATTTGGATAAAATACAAGTAGTGATACAGCCGCAGAGTATCATCCATTCCATGGTGGAATATGTAGACGGAGCGATTATGGCAGAACTGGGAACACCGGATATGAAGCTGCCGATACAATATGCCCTTTACTATCCGGATCGTAAGTATCTGGGTGGAGAACGGCTGGATTTTTGGAAGTTATCACAGATTACCTTTGAAAAACCGGATATGGATACCTTTCTTGGATTGCCGCTGGCATTTCAGGCATCGAAAGCAGGTGGTTCTATGCCGACGGTATTCAATGCAGCCAACGAGCGTGCAGTCAGTAAATTTTTACATAAGGAAATCCGTTTCCTGGATATTTATGATATCATTATGTACTGTATGGAGGAACATAAGACCATCCAGAATCCAACTGTGGAAGAGATACTGGCTACGGAACAGGCAACTTATGAATTGATTGAAAGCAGGTGGTAGATTGAAAATCGTTATTGCTATTTTAATATTTAGTATTATCATTATTATCCATGAGCTGGGACATTTTATTCTGGCGAAATTAAATGGAATCACCGTTACAGAATTTTCAGTGGGTATGGGACCCAGACTGGTAAGCACCACAAAAGGTGAAACCAGGTATTCCCTGAAACTGCTTCCCTTTGGCGGTTCCTGTATGATGCTTGGGGAAGACGAGGCTGCGGGTGATGATGGGTCTTTTGGCAGTAAATCCGTTTGGGCGAGGATTTCTGTTATCGCTGCAGGTCCGATCTTTAACTTTATTTTAGCCTTTGTGCTGGCGTTGTTTATCATCGGCAGCATTGGCCATGATTCACCTGTAGTAGGTGCCGTTACAAAAGGCTTTCCTGCCGCAGAAGCCGGGTTAAAAGAAGGCGATGTTATAACTAAGATGAACAACAAGAATATAAGAGTTTCCAGGGAAATCAATAATTATGTCACCTTTAACCAGGGTAAACCGGTAACGCTTACTTATGAACGGAATGGGGAAAGTCATACCGTTCAGATGACACCTGAAAAGACGGACAGCGGCAGATACGTATTCGGCATTACTCCGGCGGGAACCAGAGTAAAAGGGAATCCACTAAGCACCCTGAAGTACAGTGCGTATGAGGTAAAGTATTGGATCGATACCACGATTGGAAGTCTGAAGATGCTTGTCAGAGGTCAGGTAGGTATTAACGATATGTCAGGACCGGTAGGCGTGGTAACTATTATTGGAGATACTTACGAAGAAAGCGCCAAAGAGGGCGGCGGTTTTCTGGTTTGGCTGAATATGCTGAACATTTCCATATTATTAACTGCCAATCTTGGAGTCATGAATCTGCTTCCACTTCCTGCTTTAGATGGAGGCAGGCTTGTGTTTTTAATTCTGGAAGCTATCCGGGGAAAACGGATCAGCCCGGAAAAAGAAGGCATGGTGCATTTTATTGGACTAATGGCGCTTATGGTTCTGATGGTAGTCGTTATGTTCAATGATGTTATGAAAATTCTGTAATAGGAAAAGTTTCGATAATTGATAAATGTATTGTGAACAATGTCTGTCTGATTATCGCAGGATTTTGATTGAAAAATTTAAAGAGCCTGCCTGATTATTACAGGATATTTGTTTCATGATAACAGTGCTTAAGCTGCGAAATGGAGGATCATAAACCTTTTTTCGCAGCTTTTTCCGGTATTGTTTACAAGGCGGACAGCGAATATCGTATACATATAGAAAATTTCTGCATATACTATAGATGACAGGATATTTGCGAGGTCAGGCATGTCAAATAATTTAATCAAAGCCATGCAGCAGGACACCCCGTCCCGGGGGCGTTTACAGATACGTGTACTGTCAAACCAGCGTGCCACGCCGGTTGCAGACGCGACGATAGATATCTCTTATTCAGGAGACCCGGAAAGTACAGTAGAAAAAGTTTCAACAGACAGTACAGGTCAGACGGCAGCTATAGAATTGGCAACGCCGCCTCTGGAATACAGTCTTGCACCATCGGAGACACAGCCCTATTCAGAGTATACCCTTCGGATTACTGCGGAAGGATTTGAGACAATTACGATTAATGGTACGGAAATTCTGGCGGATCAGGTGGCATTGCAGGAAGTGCGGCTGCGTCCTCTGGCTGGAAATGAGGGGATTGATACAATCGTAATTCCGGCACATACGCTTTACGGTAACTATCCCCCTAAGATTGCGGAAGCCGAAATCAAGCCCGTGAACCAGATTGGGGAGATTGTTTTAAGCCGGGTTGTTATTCCGGAATTTGTGGTGGTGCATGACGGCTCCCCGCGGGATACAACAGCAACGGATTACTACATTCGATACAAGGATTATATTAAAAATGTAGCGTCCAGTGAGATCTATGCAACCTGGCCAAGGGCTACAATTGAAGCGAATGTACTTGCTATTATGTCCTTTACGTTAAACAGAGTTTATACGGAATGGTACCGGAACAAAGGATTTGATTTCACCATTACTTCATCAACAGCATTTGACCATAAATGGATCTATGGCAGAAATATATTTGAGAGTATTTCGGAAGTAGTGGATGATGTATTCAGTAATTACCTTTCCAGGCCAAATGTAAAACAGCCAATTCTGACACAGTATTGTGATGGACAGAGAGTCCAGTGTCCAAACTGGATGACCCAGTGGGGTTCCAAGACGCTTGGAGACCAGGGCTATACGCCTATTGAAATACTTCGTTATTACTATGGTGAAAGTATGTATATTAATAGTGCGGAAGAAATCGCGGGAGTTCCATCATCCTGGCCGGGCTACAGCCTGGACATCGGGTCCAGCGGCGATAAAGTAAGGCAGATTCAGGAACAGTTAAATGCCATTTCCAATGCGTATCCACTGATTCCGAAAATTGCAGTGGACGGCATTTATGGAGAAGGTACACAGAATGCAGTACGGGTATTCCAGGATGTTTTCGGTTTGCCGGAAACAGGGATTGTTGATTATAGAACATGGTATAAGATTCAGGAGATTTTTGTAGGAGTTACCAGGATAGCGGAATTAAATCCGTAATGGGTTAACAGATAAGGAATCATGGTAAATAGTGGAAGTGTGTTTGATAAGAGAGTAACAATTTCTTTCAAACATGCTTTTACTATTTTTTTGGTAACATACATAAAAAGTAATGGTTTTAGAGATATCATAAAATATTGGATTTTTGGCATTTTCCCCTTACATTGGAGACATTTTAGAGATATTTTAGAGATTCGATTGTTATTGTTTTTAGGAAGACGTAACTAATAAATATTGTAATCAGGCAAAGGAGATAGTATGAGGAAAAACAAATTTATTGCAATTGGAATACTGACACTGGGGCTGGCGCTGGCAGGATGCAATGGTGCAGAATCGGCAGGAGAGACAAGTGGAGCAAATGAGACAGCAGGAGCACTTGGAGAGACAAGTGGAGCAGGAAAAAATTCAGATGCACCAGAAGGGACAGGAGGAGCAGTTGAATCGGCCGAAAAGTCAAGCACCAAGCAAACCATGGGATCAAGTTCCGACGAACCATATGTGGCAACTGAGGGCAGTGTAGAACTTGAAAAAAGCAAGAAAAGCAGCGCATCCGGTTCAGAAATAAGAGGAACTATTGCATCCATGGACGGATATAAAATTACGATTAATGGATTGGGTGCAACAACAAAAGCAGATGGTTTTTTTGCGGGGGGAAATACTGGTAATATGAAAAATTTGGAGTTGGAGTACACAGATAACACCAAATTTGTAGTAAGTACGACAAGCGAGGATGGACAATCCAGTGCCCCTGTAGAAGGGAGCAGTTCTGACCTTGAGTTGGATGCAATGGTGATTGTTAAGGGAGAAATAAAAGATAATGTGCTGATTGCATCAGAAATAGAAATTGTCAAAGAAAAATAAAAGAAAAAATCGTATAATGCAAATATCAGGAGGCGTGGCGTAACAGGCTGCGCCTCCTGTTATGATGGAGATAAACGTATATCAGGTCCGGTAGAAATTAACCTGCCTTAAAGTTATAAACAGGGCGTATTATTTGCATGATATCTGCAGTTGGAGCGATATTGCGGACAATATGATCCATGTTTTTATATGCCATCGGACATTCATCCAGAGTGGAAGTACCTACAGAGGTTGTAAAAACACCTTCCATAGAAGATTCAAATTCAGCCAGGGTAAACTTCTCTTTGGCATCTGATCGGCTGTATAATCTGCCGGCACCATGAGGGGCGGAATAATTCCAGTCTTCATTTCCCTTCCCCATACAGATTAAACTTCCGTCACGCATATTGATGGGAATTAAGAGCTTTTCTCCGGCTTTGGCAGATACCGCTCCTTTTCGCACGATATTGTTGTCCAGGTCGATATAGTTGTGTATGGTTTCAAAGTATGGAAAATCGTTTAGTGGCATGCCAAAGAGTTTATCCAGTATTATTTGTGCGATGGTAATGCGGTTAAATGAGGCGAACTTCTGACAGATTTTCATATCAGCAAGATACATGTCCCGGTATTTTCCTGTGAGATAGCAGAGGCCTTTGGGGATGCTGATTACGTTCCACTTGTAGCTGCTTTTAAGTTCTTTAATAGCGCTTTGGATTTCTTTTCGCTTACCGGCTGCTTTATATTCCTGAATAATCTGGTTTTGCCTTTCTAAGATTTTATCTTTGCCCCGGAGCAGGTCATACGCCATATCCTGGTAATAATCGGCTGTCTGTTTCCCCAGATTTCGGCTTCCGGTGTGGATAACCAGATACTGGCTGCCATCGTCAGCGGCATCAATTTCTATAAAATGGTTTCCGCCGCCTAAAGTTCCGATACTTCTTTCCAGCCTTTTTGTGTCTTTTAATCCACGGTAGCATTCCAGATTTAACAGTTCCGGAAACCGTGCGATTCTACCTTCATGGACATGCTTCCCACTGGGAATATACTGGTTTATTATCCGATCAAGTTTTTCGAAATTGATCCCGGTCTTGCCAAGATCTACCGTGAGCAATCCGCAGCCGATATCCACCCCAACAATATTGGGGATTACCATCTCACCAAGATCAGCCGTAAAACCAATGACACAGCCGGTTCCGGCATGAACGTCCGGCATAATGCGGATTTGACAGCCGGAGACAAACTCCTGATTACATAATTCTTCAATTTGATTCCGGGCACTTATTTCAAGGTCATCTGAAAATATCTTAGCGGTAGTATAAGTTCCATTAATTGTGATCATATTTTTCCTTTCTGTGATTGTAAGCCAGAGCGTGTTTAAAATTGCTTCCCGGCAGATGGTGGGATGGATATTCAAAAACGCTCTAACTTTTATATGAAATAGTAACTGACTTAAATATCAGGAAGCCTCTCCGCCATGTAAGATAGCGGATAGCTGTGTAAGCAGGCCGCTGCTTCCGTTTAGGGAAATATTACCTACGTTCTCACATATTTTTTCCAGATACTCAAGTTCTTTCAGCTTATAGAGCGTTGTATTTTCATCCATTAGTCTGGCGGTATTCAGCAGTGACCGTGTTGAGGCGACTTCTTCTCTGCGGGTAATTACGTTTGCCTGTGCACGTTTTTCGGCAATTAGCACGGTATTCATAATATCGCGGATTTCACCCGGGAGAATAATGTCTTTGACTCCTGCATCTGTAATATCGATGTACAGTTCTTTGGACTTTTCTTTCAGTTTTTCAAAAACGTAAATAGAAATCTGCTCTTTGTTTTCCAGGATTTCATCAATCCTGTATTTACTGATATAATCCCGCAGGGCAAACTGTGCCGCAACATGCATTTGTTCCTCATAATTGTCGATTTCCGTAAATATTTTTATGTAATCCGTAATTCTATAAGTACATACAAAATTAATGCGCAGGGCAACTTTGTCCTGGGAGAGTATTTCCTGTCCGTTGATATCCATTTGGGAAAGACGGGTATCAACCAGGCTGTAATCAATCTTTGTGCTGCACTTCCAGTAATAGTAAGTTCCAGCATCAAGGAGCTTTACCAGCTTTTGGTCAAAATAGAGAAGGGCTTTCTGATATTCTTTTACCTCAATTTTGGTATAAAGGTATGTGGGGATTTTGATGAAGATAAATTGTGGGATATCGTCAGCAATCTCCGGGGTCTGGATGCTGGTTTTTATGAAGTCATGTTTTTGAATGACAGACCAGAATGTATAGTTACCTCTTCTGAGTATTTCTTCAAATTTTCCGTTTATAAAATGGAGTGCAAGCTCTTCATCAGCCACATCTACTGAGTCTGTTTGTTTTGCAACCTTTTCATTCAGAAGCAGAACTTCCGATGAACAGGAGTCAGAAGCAAGCGGTCCGTCAAGGGAAACAATTTCAATGTTTTGATTGCCAAACGTGAAATATCTTCCGGCTTCCAGTAATTTCACAAATTTTCCATTCTTAAAGAGCAGGCCTCTTTGATTTTCCTGAATAATAGTACGCATAGATACACCTCCTGGTGATTTGTTGAGATACAGACATCCAATGTATAAAATGCGGCTGAAAAATTAAGTCTGACGCTGACATTGGGGGAAGTACGTGCCATTAAAAAGCGCACGCTTCTGCACAGATGCCTATGTGAAACGATATCCTTTTTCAGGCAAGGCATTTGATACATGGAGGCTTTACCGGTAATGATGCAATCCCATGCTCCGGTTTCTGCCTGGGCGGATGTCTGTATATAGTTAATTGTTAAATTCTGTGTGATGAGCACAGCAGATTGTGCCTGTTAAGCACACCAAAACCACTTGGCCAGGTGAATAACCCGGGCAGGATTCGAACCTGCGGTTGTCGCAACATTGCTCTGGCATACGCTTTGGAAGACCCTGGCGCACCGCAGTGAGATCTGACACACAACTGAAGCAGCCTTGCAGCTATAGTCTAATGGAAAATTATGTATTTATCACGGAAAAAAAGTTGCGAACTCTTATTTGAGTCCACAACTTTTCTGCATTAACAGTCTTTTTTTAATCAGATCTACAAAATGTTCCGGTTCCGTTACTTTTACAAATGGTCCAAATGACAATACTCTTATAAGCATTTCTGTTTCATCATCCCGCTCATAATATATCTTTATTCGGTATTTCTGCTCCGAGATGCGCAGGGCTTCTTTTTCAAAGTGTGCAAAATGAAGCATAACACGTTCCAGAGCATTTCTTTCGTCTAAAAGTTCCATAATCAGATAATCAGAAATTATGTTTCTGGATTCCCTGAGAGGGATACCTTCTTCATCCAGAATGTCACATTCCTGGATGCGGCTGACATTGAGAATATTGGCATAGCGGCATCCTAAAATCCGAATACGGAATTTATCATCTTTTTCCGAATATTCAAATTGATATGGGGTACAGGAAATAGTTCTTTGGTTGTTCTTCCGGCTGCTATACTGAATAAGTACTTTTTTATGGGCATGTATGGCTTTTTGCAGGGCTTGAAAAATACGAATATAATGTTCGTTTTCATAGTCATCTCCATCATTGTAGTTGTCAAATACAACATAATCCTCCGGTGTAAACAGTGGTTCCACATCTTCTAAAATTGTAAAATCAACTGAGAACAGCCTGATTCTGGGATCCAGGCTGATTGCTTTTAACCATCGTTTCTGCAGTATGGTAAGCCCTGTGGATGGTTGGTGAACCAGCGGCGTCTGCAGTTTTTCGTCTACTAACTGCCAGTTTTCATTTTTCAGTGCTGGTATAATGGCTAGATGACTTTCGGCAAAAGCGTATTCTTTTATGAGCGTCAGCATCTCACTTTCGGTCAGGCTTCCCTTTACGGATGCAGATAAGATTTTGGATACTGTATGATAGTAGCAGCTGTAAATTTCGTGAAATAATACCATGTTTATCCTCCTGATTTTCCAAAGCTCTCAAATACACCCGGTAAGTTAAAAGTTAGATCCCGTCTGCTGCTTACCATTACTCAGTTTCATACAATGCATACATGTCCAGAATATCCTTCTTAAACTGGTTTTCAATGGTTCTGTTTGAAAAGTTCAAAGAAGTGATCCGGCATATAAATGTCCGAATCCACGGAATCATATCACTGGTATCATATACGTCGGCAATAAAACGGCAGGTATTTGGATCAACCCGCTGAATCGTTCCGCAGCGCTTTTCCCGTTCCAGGCGCTGAAGAATGTGTTCTTCCCCCTCTTCAATGGAAACGGTGAATTCCACATGCTCCAGTGTGGTACACCTGCCGCATGAGATACCCCACATGAATTTTTGCATAGTTACCAGTTTGTCCCGAAGCTGATTAAAATTTTCTGCGATATCCCCTGTTTTTCCGCCAGTTATATAGTCAAGACGGTAGGAATTAATTCTGTGGTATTTTAGGCTATAGCCCATAAGATAGCGTCTTCCGTTTTGGACACTGACAAATATTTTTAGGGGGACCAGATCCCAGGAATTTATATGATCAGATCTGTTTGTAATATTGGTAATGGTTACATTACGTCTTTGTGAAATTCCATGGAGAAGCTGACAGAGAACCTCGCTCTCCAATGCATGTGTGATATAATGATGTTTAAAAGAGTAGGTTTTGTCATTAAAGCCGGTCTGATCCAGCAAAAAGCTGCCTATGACACCGCAAAGTCCAGCTTCCGAGAAATAGTTCAATGAATCCTTCCAGGTAGAAAGATTCGGGGTTCCGATTCTGCTGTAAAGAATTTGTCTCCCTTGTTTCACTCCCTTCATCAATCCCAGATCTATGTATTCGTTTAATTTTTTCCGGACGGTAGATTCATCAAAAAGTAAAGGGAATTGGAAAAGAGAGAGGTATGAGGTATCAATGATTTCAGTTATTTCTTTTAATGTATAAGAAATTTCCGGTTCATTTAAAATATCAAATAAAATAAAGTGCAGAGTAATATCGCCGTTGGTAAAGCTTTTTGCTTTCCATGCCTTATAAAGAGGATTATGTACACAGGTTCTGCTGTCGATGGAAAGGAATACATTTTTTCCTCCGTGAGTCATTCGAAAGTCCATATAATCCCCAAGATAGCTTTCAATTCTGCGCCGTTCATTGTCGTATGTGCGGCTGCTTTTCTTTTCGAATTCTTCTCTGCTTTTAAAACCATATATATAGAATTCTCTCATGTAATCCCGTATACGTTCAAAGTTTTTGATCAGTTCGGTATATGCCATTCCTTCACCTCAACTTCATAGCTTATTCCAGTTTGTTTCCCACACGATATTTAGAAGGAGCAACCCCATAATGTTTTTTAAATAATTTGCTGAAATGGTATACATCATCATATCCCACACAGGCAGCAACATTCTGTACACTGATCGCTTCTTCTTTTTCTATTAATTCCCGTGCCTTTTCCATCCTTAAATTAATAAGATAGTTAATGGGAGATTCACCGGTTTCGCTTTTAAAAATACGGGAAATGTAAAAAGTACTCAGATACATGTTCTGGGCGATCTGGTCCAGAGATATTTTTTCGGAATAGTGCTGACTGAAATAATGAATAATTTTTTTGACAACATATTTACGGCTTGTGGATTCAAAGATACAGCCATTTGGAACTTTCTGAGAGTCCTGCTGTTCTCTTATGATCAATAGTATTATCTGAATGAGATAAGATTTCAGCATAAAGTATCGTCCAGGCTTCCAGGACTGGTATTCCTTTTCCATTGCAGAACAAATTTTAAAGATTTCCTGTTTAATGATTGCATCCATGGCAATGATGTTTTCCCCGTTTATCAGCGGCATCTGTCCTTTGGGGAGGTTCTTAAAATGCACCTCGGAAAAGGAGAGAAAACACTCCAGGGCACAGTTATCCGCAGAAGTTACAAGACTTCTGTGATAGGTACCAGGATTGTAAATGACGAAATCTCCTTCTTTAACGGGACAAACTTCGCCGTCAATCACGTGTGCACCTTCTCCTTTCAAAATGATGGAGAATTCGATAAAATCGTGACAATGGTAATTGGTCTCTTCTTCATTCCGCTTCAGGGTACAGAAGTATAAGAATGTTGGGTTTAAATCTTCGTATGTAATATCGTAGTTTTGATTGCACATGTGTCATCACTCCGGGTCTTTTATAATTTTATTATACACGGTTTTGGAGGGGATGCAAGGCAGAATGCAAAATACTACATGAACTGTACAAGAAATTACATTTTAATTTTTCAGTCAGATACTATAATAGACCGTGTTTGTTTAAAATAAAAAAGGGGGAAGCAACTATGACAAAAAATATGACAACCGGGCAACCGGCGAAATTGATCCTGTTCTTTACAATTCCGCTGCTGATTGGAAATATATTTCAACAGTTTTACAGCATGGCGGATACTTTAATTGTAGGCAGAACGATTGGTGTCGAGGCACTTGCAGCAGTGGGGTGTACGGGAAGCATTACCTTCCTGATATTGGGATTTGCAATGGGTCTTACCGCAGGCTTGTCCATCGTAACATCTCAGAGGTTTGGGGCTTCCGATGAAAATGGAGTCCGCCGCAGTATTGCAGTTGGTGTGATGGTCAGTCTTGCAGTTACGATCTTACTGACTTTAATCGCAGTACCTCTGACCAGGCCGATTCTGGAACTGATGCAGACACCGCCGGAGATTATTGATGATGCATGGAGCTATCTGGTTATTATTTTTGCCGGTACGGCGGCATGTATGCTGTTTAATATGCTGTCGAATATAATCCGGGCAGTTGGCGACAGTAAGACGCCACTTCTGTTTTTGATTATTGCATGTATACTGAATATCATTCTGGACTTTGTATTGATTCTATATTTTAAAATGGGGGTTGCAGGCGCAGCGTGGGCAACGATTCTGGCTCAGTTGGTGTCCGGCTTATTATGTCTGTGGTATATGATGAAGCGCCTGAAATTTCTCATTCCGAGAAAGGAAGACTTTCGCGTGACATCCTGGGAGGTTTCTCTGCATCTGAAAATTGCCCTTCCTATGGCATTTCAGATGTCCATAATCGCAATTGGTGCAGTAATCCTGCAATATGCGTTGAATGGACTTGGTGCGGTGTCTGTTGCGGCATACACAGCGGCACAGAAGATTGACAGTATTGCCACCCAGCCGATGAATTCATTTGGAACTACGATGGGTACCTATGCAGCCCAGAATATGGGAGCGGGAAGAATAGACCGTATCCGCAAAGGGGTATTCCAATGTGCATTGATTTCCGTAGGATTCAGTATCGTAATGGGGCTTGTAAATATTTTTGCCGGCTACCAGCTTGCGGGAATCTTTGTGGGCCCCGGACAGCCGGAGGTACTGAATCTGGCACAGGTATATCTGCGGATTAATGGAAGCCTGTACTTTGTACTGGCGCTGCTTTTTGTTTTCCGGTTTACCTTGCAGGGGCTTGGCAAGAGCTTTGTGCCTACGCTGGCAGGAGTAATGGAATTGGTAATGCGCTGTTTTGCAGCAATTTTCCTGTCGGGAGTTCTGGGATTTGCAGGCGCATGCTGGTCCAATCCTCTTGCCTGGATTGGAGCCGCCATACCGCTGATCATAGCTTATTTTATGATAATGAAAAAGATGAAAACGATGTATCCCGATAGAAAGACGGAAGAAAGTGTAAGTTAAATTTAGCATGTTTTTCATAGAAAAGAGTTCCGGTAACAGCAGGTATGGAGTATGCTGTTTACCGGAACTCATTTTATATTTTATTGCATACCATTGTTAAAAATATTCTCTACATAGCTGCGCATTGCATCGTGGCTGTTAATGTTCTTTGCACCATTAATTATTTTCTGCTGTTCTTGCTTTGATAGGCCTGCAAAACGATTTAATACATCGGAATGCATCGCCATTTCCATTGTAAATCCAATTGGAAGTTCTTCGTTGTTAATCATGTTCCGTCACCATATCATAAAATGATTCTGCCGATTTCACAGGCTGTATTGTTTTTGGCAGTTCCTTTCTTCTTATATTTCAACCTGCACTTTTGTTTTTCCATTAGTTTTTGCATTCTGAGATAAAATATCCCTAAAATGTTCAAGTTTTTTGTAAAATTTTGCTATATTAGGCACACATCGACTTGTAATCAAAAAACGACCATGGTATGATATTGGTAAGAAATTTATCAGAGGGTGTTTGAAACATTCAGGCACGCTCCCGGGTGGAGGGCGGATATGAAAAGTTCTGAGATGGTAAAGGAAATTCGCAAGCGTGCCGGGCTTAGCCAGACTCAGCTCGCAAAAGTACTGGGTGTCAGCTTTGCCACGGTGAATCGATGGGAAAATGGCCATTGTGAACCAACAGCAGTGGCGATTAACAGCCTTCGTATGATCTGTCGTGATAATCATATTGATTTTGAGGAATTGCAAAAGGATGCGGTGGTCATTACTTCTGAAAAAAGCCTGATGCTGTACCATGGCTCAAAAAGGGGGATCCAGGGAGCAATTCGTCCAATCAGCAGTGAGTTTTGTGATTTTGGCAAAGGCTTTTATATGGGAACAAATCAGAGTCAGCCAATGTCTCTCATATGCAATTTTCCCGAGGCCAGGATGTATACGGTAAAAGTGGACCTGACCGGGTTAAAAATATTAAATCTAGAGGTGAGTATA
>NZ_JAWYAJ010000499.1:0-6536 GCF_034124845.1 Robinsoniella sp. | reverse complement strand
GAGTATAGACTGGGCGATGCTCATTGCGCTGAACAGAGGCAGAATGGAAGAAATGAAAGGAACGCCTTACTACGAGAAATTTAAAAATATTGCGAAAGACTGTGATATGATAAGCGGCTATGTGGTGAGTGACCGCATGTTTGTTGTCCTGGAGCGTTTTTTTTCCTGTGAAATTACGGATGCGGCATTGATGAGCAGCCTCAGTGCACTGAAAGCCGACAAGCAGTATGCAGCGGTCAGTGAACGGGCATGTAAGCAGATACGCGTCATAGAGAATCTTCCCATAGGAGAAAAAGAAAGGGCTTATTCCCGGAAAATGTGTGAGGCGAACCGTGCAGGTGAGATTAGCAGAGCAGAGGAAATTTGCCGAAAACACCGCAGGGAGGGCCGCTATTTTGATGAAATACTGAATGGGGGCGGCCGAATATGATGAAAAACTTAAGTCTGATTGAACGACAGCTCTGCAATATACAGGGACGGTTGTTTGAACTTTCCCTGAAAATGGGATATGACAGCCCAGATTTTATAAAGGTATTTATGAAGAGCAGCGTGGCAGCAGGGTTAGATGAGGATTATGACAGACTTCAATGGGCTGGGGAAGCTTATCTGCTGGAATTACTGGGGCAGGAAGCCGGAGGATTAAAAGGTACCGGGAATAAATACACCAATGAAGTGATGTATTGGAGCGGCTATCTTTACCGTTGCTGGCACTATATGACAGGAGAAAAGAGCCGTGATATTTTTGACCAGGCAGACGCACAGATTATGAATGAGATTTATTTTGGGTTTCACATATTAGACATGGGAATGGCAATAGAAGATCTGAAAGAATTATACAGGCAGAGACAGCATTTATGAAAGAATTATTTACAATCGGAGAAGTGGCCAAATTATTTGATGTTAACATACGCACTTTGCGGTATTACGATGGAATCGGACTGCTAAAGCCGGAACGGACTGATCCCGGTACCGGATACCGTTACTATTCAACCAGACAGTTTGAACGTTTGAATACGATAAAATATCTCCGGGCACTTAACATGCCCATTGAGAAAATCGCTGATTTCTTTGGAAATAAGGACATTGATCAGATGGTTACCATATTAAGGGGGCAGCAAGAAGAGATTGCAGCCCGGAAAAGAGAACTGGAACTGGTGGAAAAAAAGCTTCAGAGACGGCTGACGCAGATCCAGGATGCAGTGGAAACTGTGTATGACCGGATTATAGAGAAGCAGATTTCTTTGCGAAAAGCAGCATATCTCAGAAAAGAGATCCCCGTAGGGGAGGATTTGGAATATCCCATTCGTGAACTGGAGCGCAATAACAATTTAAAGGCAGTGATGTTTCTTGGTAAAGTGGGCGTGTCCGTTTCCAGAAAAGATCTGGTAAAGCGCAGGTTTGAAAAGTTTTCCGGGATTTTTGTACTTCTGGAACAAGAAGATGAATACCGGGAGGATACCATCTGTTTAAAAGAATCGTACTATGTAACCATCCGGTATCAGGGAACCCATGAGAAAGCCAAAGGCTATTATCTGAAATTACTCTCTTATATGGAGAAGCAGGGATATGAACCTGATGGAGATTCTGTGGAAATAACCCTGATTGATGCAGGAATGACAGACGATTCCTCCAGGTTTGTGACAGAGTTACAGATTCCATATAAAAGTATTTAATTTTATTTTAACAAATCTCTTGACCCTCTATCTGCTGGAGGGTTTATATTTTTGTAAAAACAAGAGCGTGCAGAAGGCTGAAATGATGTTTCAAACAGGCTTTTGTGCTGAAGGAGAAAATTTATTATGATTGGAACGATTGTAAATACAGGTACGATACTGGCAGGCAGCATAATCGGAAGCCTGGTTAAGAAGGGAATCAAAGAAGAATACCAGGGAGCACTGTTTAATGCCATGGGTCTGGCTGCAGCGGGACTTGGCATTAATGCAATTGTACAGAATATGCCAAAGAGCCAGTTCCCGGTATTGTTTATTATCAGTCTGGCAATTGGCAGCCTGCTTGGTACAATGCTGGATATTAACGGGCGGTTTACGAAGTTGACGAATAAATTTTCCAGCAGCAATCTGGGGCAGGGGCTGGCTACCGGAATTTTATTATTCTGTATTGGTACCTTATCCATACTGGGACCGATGGAAAGTGCCCTCCATGGAGATAATACTTACTTATTCACCAATGCTGCGCTGGATTTTGTGACTTCTATGGTACTTGCTTCTACATATGGAATCGGGATGGCAATTACTGCTGGGGTATTGTTCGTGTGGCAGGGAAGTATTTATCTGGGGGCAGGACTATTGTCTGGTTTCTTAACACCGGAACTTTTGACGGAGATCTCCATAGTGGGTGGGTTTCTCATTGCCAGTTCGGGACTTTCTATATTAAAAATAAAAGATTGTAAAGCTCTGAATATGCTGCCGGCATTGCTTGTGCCGCCTGTCTGGTTTTTATTACAGGGATTTTTTTTGAAGTAAAAATTTTATTGATGTTGACAAGAAAATCATACCAATCCAGTATAAATAGAGGTTTAAAGCCTGGAAGCTGCAATCCAAAATTATGAATCAAAAAATATTTCCAAAAATTTATTGAAAAAAAGGTTGAAATGTGTCGGCGGATATGGTAGAATCTTAACAATTTGAGAACCTATAGTGTGGTGATACAAAGAAGTCTGAATTTGGTTTCAGACTTCCAAGTTTGACTCGAGGGGGAGCGCATGGCAAAATTTTGCGGCTATAGGAGCCTGAGATTTTAGTGGCGTTCTCTTTTTTTTTGCGCGAAGATAGGAACGAAAGTTACTATTCACAGTCAGGAATGCGTTGAACTGCGCATTTTGTGAGAACATGATTCAGTATTTTTCGCACAAAATGGTTACTATAATTATAAGAAAAAGAAAGGGCAAGGTGGCATATGAAAGCTTTTCTAATATTAGAAGATGGCACTGTATTTACCGGAACCAGTATCGGCGCCGAAAAGGAAATGATCAGTGAGATCGTATTTAATACATCCATGACAGGATATCTGGAGGTTCTGACAGATCCCTCTTATGCAGGGCAGGCAGTGGTAATGACTTACCCGCTGATTGGCAACTATGGTATCTGCCATGAGGATATGGAATCTGCAAGGCCATGGCCGGATGGATACATTGTGCGTGAGTTATCCAGGATTCCAAGCAATTTCAGAAGTGAAGGAACCATTCAGGAATTTCTGAAAAAGCATGATATACCGGGGATTGCAGGAATTGATACCAGAGCGCTCACGAAGATTCTCCGTGAAAAAGGTACCATGAACGGTATGATAACCACGAATGAGCATTATCATATAGAAGAGATCATCCCCAGATTAAAAGCATACACTACAGGAAAAGTTGTAGAAAAAGTTTCTTGCAGGGAAAAATATGTCCTGGAAGGGAATGGCCCGAAAGTTGCCCTGTTAGATTTAGGAGCGAAGAGAAATATAGCACGTTCATTGAACCAGCTGGGATGTGAAGTGACGGTATATCCGGCACTGACTTCGGCAAGCGAAATCATGGCATCTAATCCGGATGGCATTATGCTTTCTAACGGACCTGGAGATCCCAAAGAGTGTACTTCTATTATAGAAGAAATCAAGAAGTTATACCATTCTGAGATTCCAATTTTCGCAATCTGTCTTGGACATCAGTTAATGGCACTGGCTACCGGTGCAGATACCCATAAAATGAAATACGGACATCGCGGCGGCAATCATCCGGTGAAAGATCTGGCTACAGGAAGAGTATACATTTCTTCGCAGAATCATGGTTACGTGGTTGATACCGACAATTTGGATCCAGCTGTTGCGGTACCGGCTTTTGTAAATGTAAATGATGGTACTAACGAAGGATTGGCATACACAGGTAAGAATATCTTTACCGTACAGTTCCATCCGGAGGCTTGTCCGGGACCGTTAGATTCCGGATACTTATTTGACCGGTTTATGAAAATGATGGAGGTGACAAAATAATGCCAAAGAATCCTGAAATTAAAAAAGTATTAGTTATCGGATCCGGTCCGATTATTATCGGACAGGCAGCGGAGTTTGATTATGCAGGTACACAGGCCTGCCGCTCACTGAAAGAAGAAGGATTAGAAGTTGTACTGCTCAATTCCAATCCTGCAACGATTATGACAGATAAGCAGATTGCTGATAAAGTATATATAGAACCACTTACAACAGAAGTTGTGAAACAGTTGATTTTAAAAGAAAGACCGGACAGCGTGCTGCCCACCCTTGGCGGACAGGCAGGTCTGAATCTGGCAATGGAGCTGGATGAGGAAGGCTTCTTTGAAAAGAACAATGTAAAATTAATCGGTACCACCTCTATGACGATAAAAAAAGCGGAAGACCGTCTGGAGTTTAAGAGCACGATGGAAAAAATCGGAGAGCCGGTTGCAGCTTCCATGGTTGTGGAAAATATTGAGGACGGTATTGCGTTTGCAAACACCATTGGTTATCCCATCGTTTTAAGACCGGCTTATACACTGGGCGGCAGCGGCGGCGGTATTGCCGCAAATGTGGAGGAACTGGTTGAGATTCTGGGAAATGGTCTGCGTTTGAGCCGTGTAGGACAGGTACTGGTAGAACGCTGTATCTCCGGATGGAAAGAAATTGAATATGAAGTAATGCGTGACAGCGCAGGAAACGTTATTACCGTTTGTAATATGGAAAATTTAGATCCGGTAGGCGTGCACACCGGAGACAGTATCGTAGTAGCACCCTCACAGACACTGGGTGATAAGGAATACCAGATGCTCCGTACCTCAGCCCTGAATATTATCAGTGAACTGGAGATCACCGGAGGCTGTAACGTTCAGTATGCACTGCATCCAACCAGCTTTGAATATTGTGTAATTGAGGTGAATCCGCGAGTTAGCCGTTCTTCGGCGTTGGCATCCAAAGCAACCGGATATCCAATTGCGAAAGTTGCAGCTAAAATCGCCCTGGGATACACGCTGGATGAAATAAAGAATGCCATAACGGGAAAAACATATGCCAGTTTTGAACCTATGCTGGACTATTGTGTAGTTAAAATTCCAAGACTTCCGTTTGATAAATTCATCAGTGCGAAGAGAACACTTACCACGCAGATGAAAGCAACCGGAGAAGTAATGAGCATCTGCAATAACTTTGAAGGTGCACTCATGAAAGCAATCCGTTCCCTGGAACAGCATGTGGACAGCTTAATGTCATATGATTTCTCAAATCTTCATGGGGATGATCTGTTAAAGCAGCTTGGTAAAATTGATGACAGGAGAATCTGGGTGATTGCAGAGGCAATCCGCCAGGGCGTTTCCTATGAGGTCATTCATGATATTACCAAGATTGATATCTGGTTCATTGATAAACTTGCTATCTTAGTTGAAATGGAAGAGGCACTTAAGACGCAGGAATTCACAACCGAATTACTGGAAGAAGCAAAACGCATTGAATTTCCGGATAATGTAATTGCAGCTCTTACCGGCAAGACCGAAAAAGAGATCCGTGATATGCGTTATGAAAACGGCATTGTTGCAGCATATAAGATGGTAGATACCTGTGCAGCTGAATTTGCAGCAAGCACGCCATATTATTACTCGGTATTCGGCAGTGAAAATGAAGCAATTGAAACTAACGACCGTAAAAAGGTTCTGGTATTAGGATCCGGTCCTATTAGAATCGGACAGGGGATTGAATTCGACTTCTGCTCTGTACATTGTACCTGGGCATTTTCGAAAGAAGGTTATGAGACCATTATTGTAAATAATAATCCGGAAACGGTTAGTACCGATTTTGATATTGCAGATAAACTCTATTTTGAACCGCTGACACCGGAAGATGTGGAAAATATTGTGCGTTTTGAAAAGCCGGACGGAGCGGTGGTACAGTTTGGCGGGCAGACTGCCATTAAGCTTACGGAAGCGCTGATGAAAATGGGTGTGCCGATTCTGGGTACTTCCGCTGAAAATGTGGATGCGGCTGAAGACAGGGAACTGTTTGACAAAATTCTGGAAGAATGCCAGATTCCAAGACCGGCAGGTCATACGGTATTCACAGCTGAAGAGGCGAAGAAAGCGGCTAATGAACTGGGGTATCCCGTTCTGGTAAGACCTTCTTACGTATTGGGCGGTCAGGGAATGCAGATCGCAATCAATGACGAAGATGTGGATGAATTTATCGGTATCATCAACCGTATCGCTCAGGAGCATCCGATTCTGGTGGATAAATACCTGGTTGGGAAAGAAATCGAAGTGGATGCGGTATGCGATGGAGATGATATCTTAATCCCTGGAATCATGGAGCATATCGAGCGGGCAGGTATTCATTCCGGTGACAGTATTTCGGTATATCCCGCACAGAGCCTGGGTGAAAATGTTAAGGCTAAGATTGAAGATTATACGAAAAAGCTGGCACAGTCACTGCATGTAATCGGATTGATTAATATCCAGTTTATTGTTTGTCAGGAAGAGGTTTATGTAATTGAAGTAAATCCCCGTTCCAGCCGAACCGTGCCTTATATCAGCAAGGTTACC
>NZ_JAWYAJ010000498.1:0-25669 GCF_034124845.1 Robinsoniella sp. | reverse complement strand
CAGTCCGTTGCCGTCCGGCGTCTGTACGATACCGTTATTATAAGAATAAGTAACCTGTATCCTGCTTTCATTTCTACAGTTGCCCTGCTGTACAGTGTCACCTGTACCAAAGCTTACAATACCCTGTGTGATGCCGTTTGCCTGTTCATGGGCAACGACTGCCCCATTATTGGATGATTTACGGATTGTTCCGATCTGTCCCACCCGATTCTGGGGATATAAGGCCTCGCATATCATTCCGGCGGATACGTTGTTTGCAAATACATAGCCTTCTCTGTCTACCTGGCATCCATTTACTTCCGCCTCGGTTCTGTAATTTGGATACAAATTCAAACCTGGCTTCGTCTCGTCAATATCTTCTGACTTCCGGTTACCGGAGACAAATACTAAGATACCTGCTGATTTAGATGAATTTCTGGCCAGTGCATTTCCGGCACTCATAAATGGATCATTTCCTCCATAAATACCGTTAATCTTTCCGGCAAAATTATCATCTGTAAAAGTAACTGCTTTTTTCACTGCCTCTCTTCCGGAGGCTGTTGTTGGAACATCCCCGCTTCCGCTGAAACGTCTCGCCGTATACAGTGCAAAACCTCCTGCCCTGTCGGCGCTTATCCTTGCAGACACTCTTGTATCATAAATTTTTGCATCTGCACCTGTTTCCATCGGCAGCTGCGGACTTAAGTTCTCGAATAAAGCATTGTCGTAATCCTGATAAGGATCCGGATTCTGGGCTGTTCTGCCATTACTTACGTAGTACGCCAGCCCTGCTGCTTCATCCGCAACAATTTTACTGTCACTTCCGATATTTAGATTCTTAACCACACCGCCGCTCAAATCATAAATCAGAGCATAATGTGTATTCGGTATGGATGCCCCGGTTTCGAAATTACCGGGATTTTGTATACGGTTTACCCTGATTCTTCCAATGGTATAACCATTGCCGTCCAGAGACCCCGTCATTCGGTACATACGCTTGTTGGATGCACCAATCACAAATCCATTATATCCGTCATCACTTGTGGACAACTGAATGTTATTCATTAATTCTATATCTCTTGTGAGATATTTCAGATAGGAACTTCCGATTGCAGCATAACCCATGTTTTCACCCAGGTTCATGTTATATAAATGACGTTCATTCCGGATCTGCAGCTTGTTCTCTGTCTCTATCCGGTATGTATCCGGCTGAGGCGCTGCCCCATCTTCTGCAAGCAGTGTACTTCCCAATGCCGCTGTAGTCTGAGGATAATATTCCAAATCGTCCAGATCATCAAAATCAATGGACGGAATTTCATCCAATATACTGTCATTATGAATATCATCTATTTCCGTATTAGAAAAATGCATACTGAACATTCTGCTGGTTCTGTCATACGCCGCTAAATTCTCCGGCTTTATCCCTAATTCCTTATCGTAAATCTTGGTTGCCTCCATGGTAAAATAACCGCTGGAAGCCGGCAGATAGGAATCCATCTCTTCACAGGGAAGATTTACCCGGATTGTCATATTGGTTGTACCTGTGAGATTTACGGATACCGTAATATCATCTACAGAATCAAATTTATCCGGATTGTTTCCTGCCGTATCTTTTGCATAGAAATAATACAATTCCCCGTTAACCATAATATCCTGTTTTTTGTTCGGGACGTCATACTCATAACTGGATGCCTTAGCCAATGTGTAAACCTTAACCGGCGATTTTGGCAATATCGTATTTGTAAAAACTGTATTATTATAATTATAAGTTCCTCTGCTGTGTCCGTCATAAACGGAGAAATTCATATAGCTTGGCAATACACCGCTGCTTAATTTGAACCTGGCTACTAAGTCTACATTTTCCTGGGTAACTCGTTTAACCGGATATTTATCATTATCTCTGAATTTAATTGCTACTCCGGTATTATTTGTGTTATCTCCTGTCCAGGTTCCATCTGTATATGCAGAGTTATCATTGTTTCCTCCATCATCATATTCTATGGAAGACTGCATATAATCCACAGCTTTTGTTGGCCAATAGTTGTAATAATAGGAAACCTTCGTATTGTCAAGTGACGTAAACGACTGGTTATTCCCCGGCAATGCCTGTCCGCCGTTTGTCGTAAAACTGCCCAGGCTGACTTCGGATATGCCGCTGTCATCCGCAGAAGCACCTGCCAGATCCAGCTGTGGAAATTCATAATCCATTCCCAGTGTCAATTCATCCTCTGACCACGGATATACAAACTTAGCTGATCTTGCCTTTTGGGCTGCAAGGCTGCCTGCAGAAGCTGCCACATTTGCCGAGCCGGTTCCTGTGATCTTATTGTTAAGAGGCGCTTTTAGATTTTCCTCTCCTTTGGCGGGATATTCCATGGATACGCTGACGCTGGAATTTACCTTCGCATACTGACGCACCATATTGCTGTAATTTCGCAGTCCATATTCGCTGTCCGTTCTCTTTTCATCCAACGGTGTGGTATTATCTGCCGGATCCCCATCTTTTTTCAACTGCTGCGTTTTCTGTACAAATGTATCATAGTCTGTACTGCTTGGCAGTGAAAGTGGTTTTAAACCATAGTTGAAAGTGGAGTCGATCTGTGACGTGGAACTATTCCAAAACTTCAATTCGTTGTCACTGAGATAATAACTGTTTTCAATACGTTCTGACTTAATTACTTCATCGGTATATCCTTCCAGGAATCCAATCAGGGTTCCCCGGTCATTAGTACCTATTATTTCTCCTGTATTATAGCTGTTTGTTATTTTTATGGTCTTGCTGCGGTCCTGGGCCATTACGCCTACCAGCCCGCCTACTTTTGTTCCGGATACACCTAAGTCATCCAATCCGGTATCCGTCTGTTTTGCAGATATTGTTGCACTGTTATAGGATACATCCACCGGACCGACTGCATAACCTGCAATGCCGCCAATGTAGCTGGCTCCTCTGACAATCTGCGCACTGTTGAATACACTTTGGATATAGACGCCTGCCTCCGGCTTTTGAACAATTCCGTTTCCGGAACGTTCTCCAAGTTCACCGGCTATACCGCCGATATGAGTTGCCTGTGTATATTCTGTCAATGTGGAATTTCCCGGAACATGTCCTACATCATGAATGTAGAGTACCCTGTTTTCACCAATCACATCGCCCGTGTTGTATGTATTTGTAATCCGGTATCCGCTTCCGCTGATACCGCCTGCACGCTGCACCGCTGAGATCTGTCCGGTATTAACTGTATAATTGATAATACCGTAAGCTCCTGTGATACCGCCTACATAGCTTTTTCCACTGACTGCATTAGACTGGTTGCCGCCAAGGGTATACTTTCCGGCGAACTTCGCATCTTCTTGTAAATCTTTAAATTCTTCGGTTATTAACGGATCATTTTTGCTCATAGTAACAATAACACTATTGTCACCCCGACCCACGATTCCACCGATATAACTTCCATCTACATTACTCTTATCAAGCTGTGCAGATTCATAAACCGGTAAGGTTGTGGATGAAGTATCCGCTTTTAAATCTTCTGCGCTGTATGCCTTTCCGGTGACAGCTTTCAGATTCTGGGCAAGGGTTACTTCCACGCTTGTTCCTGCATATCCGATAATACCGCCTACATTTGTTCTTCCGGTTACGCTGTTATAATTACGGGTATCCAGTACCTGTGTTCCATCATAGGCATAGCCGATGATACCTCCCACATTCCGGCTTCCCCTCTGAATAAAGTTTCCGCTTCCCTTTGCAGCTTTCGTCGTAAGAGAAATGTCTTCTCCATCCATTCTGGTAACCTGTTTCACAAGTGCATTCTTTGCAAATCCTACTACTCCGCCTACATTTTCCGGAGAAACAACTTCTCCTTTCAGCGAATAAACTCTTTCTATTCTGCCGCCTTCCATATATCCGACTGCACCGCCTGCATTCTGGCTGGTCAGGTTATACTGGTCTCCCGTACTAAAGTCAACCAATCCCTGAGCAGTAGTCTGTGCGGCGCCCTTATCTATGGAACTTGCCCTTACCTGGGCATTGTTGGCAACCATGTGAAGACCGGTCATGCTACCGCCAATGGGGATTGCATACGGATCTTTACGTACTGCTTCATCATTGAATGCCGGTGCAAATGTACTGTGATCGCCTTTATCCGTAGTATTCAGATTAGACGGTCCGGGATTTATGTCAAAGGTATAGGTAATATCAGCAAAAACTGAATTCCCCACCAAACCTCCGGCATTGCTGTTTTTCGCACGAATACCGCAGATTGCACTGCCGTTTTTCTCGGCACCTGTGTTAAAGGTGTTCTCAACGCGGATATTTCCCGGATTGCCAGTAATGTATCCTGCAATTCCTCCGGCATTATTGTTGCCTGCCGTTATATTGTCCTCTGCCGACGCTTTTACTGTTGCAGCTTTCGGGGCATTGGTATAACGGTTTTTATAAGGTGTATCCGGCGTATCCGGACCTGTTGTAATCGTCTGATAGGTTATATAGCTGACTTTTTTGGCTTTTTTCAGATCCTTAACGGTATTTGTACCAATCGTTGTATCTTCTGCCTTCACAGTCTGATTTAATTTCACATCAATACCGCTTAAGTCTGCTACATCTTTGTCAGCGGTGTCTTTTTTATCACTGACGATATCTCCGATTCCCTTATCATATAATTGTCCGGCAATTCCTCCGGCATTATTTCTTCCTGCGGTGATCTGGCCCATATTATAGGTATCCAGCAACTGCACGCTTCCTCTTCCGTTACCGATGATTCCTCCGGCATTGTCCCTTCCGGCACGTATATTTGCCAGGTTGGTGTAGACATATGCACGGTTATTTATGATCTGATCCGATATTAATTTGGAATAGGAAATGCTCATTGCATCTGCTCTTCCCACCAGACCTCCGGCATTGTCCTGACCGGCACTGATCACTCCCTGAGTACCGCTGTTCTGGACCTGTTCATAGGTTCCTGTCATACCGCTGTTAAATACATCCTGTAAAATACAGATGTTGGCATCGCCAATGATTCCTCCGGCGTTGTCATAATCTGCGGATACCCGATTCGTATTGGTAAAAAGGAAATTGTCAGGATTGTTTGCATTCATAGCATCGGTCAATACTTTTTTGGAATATTTCAGATCCAGCTTAACGGCTTTTCCTGCTACTCCTCCGGCATTGTACTGCGCACTGATGTTTCCTCTGTTAAACAGATCGGTAATATCTGCATCTGTGTTGTTTCCCTGATAGTCTTTCACAGAAGCGGAAATCTCAAACTTTTCACTTGCATAACCGAAGATTCCTCCGGCATTTGCAGTATTTGCCCTGATATTTCCCGTATTCGTACTCATACCTTTCGCAATCATGTTTACTACACGGTTGTCCTTATTGCTGTATTTTCCGTCACCGCCTATTCCGAAGATTCCTCCGGCATTCAGGCTTCCCGCCGTAATATTTCCTGCATTATAGACATCAGAGATGTTAAAACTGTTTTGTTCCAGTCCGGAACCTGTCTTTATAGTGTCTACGGAAGCGTATGACATATTATTAAATCTGTCATCTGCTCTGTCCCTGCCGTCCGCATTGCCGACAATTCCTCCGGCATTACTGCGGCTTGCTGTTACCGTAGAGTTATTTGTGTAAATTCCTTTGCTGATTGCTGTATCTACACTGACTTCATTGTTAATATCAGTATCGATCAGCCTGCCTACCATACCGCCTGCATTGCTTCTGGCGTTAACCGTCAGCGGTGCAGCTCCTGCCGCTGTTGAAATACCGCTGTAGACATCTTTTAAAATTGCTCTGTCTGCATCTGCTGAACCAACACCGACTACTTTACCTGCTATTCCTCCGGCATTGTCTCCGCCTGCGGTGACATTAGCCTGATTGGTCATGAAGTAATCATTCAGGACGCTGTCCGGTTTGCCTATGCCTCCAATGACAATGCTCTTGCGATGTTCAATCGTTCCTTTTCCGCTTAAAAATCCTGCTACACCACCGGCATTATTTCCGGCAGCTGCATTTACGGTTCCCCGGTTGAATACATCTCTGATTGTCACATGGCCTTCCGCACTTCCGACAATTCCTCCTGCATTACTCTGATTCGCGATGATATTTCCCTGGTTGGTACTTACTTTTTTCTCCAGGGTTTTAGAAGCCGTAGCTTCCCTGCTCTCGATCTGGATTTCTCCGATCACCTGTCCGGCAATTCCTCCGGCGTTGCTATTGTATAACGATTTTACTGTACCGGTATTGTAAGTATCCGTTATCGATACTGCATTTGCTGCTCTTCCCACAATACCTCCGGCATTACTGTTTCTTGCCGTAATATTTCCCTGGTTGGTATACATGCCATGTTCTAACATGCTTATTGCAATTGCAGCGTCTACACTGATGGCAATATTCTGCATATCACCCTTTAGATCACCGGCAATACCTCCGGCATTATCTCTATTGGAAGTCTGAACAGTACCATTGTTAAATACATTGTTAATATTCGTATCTACACCTGCGCCAACCACGCCTCCTGCGTTATCTATTGACGCTGTGATGTTACCCTGATTGGTAAATATCCTGCCGGCAAAAACTTTTTCGGCTACATCCGCATCATGACGGATGTTTCCTTCGGTAATACTTCCGGCAAGTCCTCCTGCACTGTAGGTATAAGCAGTTACATTTCCACGGTTGAACATATTTAAAATATCTGTGTGTTCACTGTGCCCTGCAACTCCTCCGGCATTTTCGGTATTCGCCCATACATTTCCGGCGTTATTATAGATCGGCACTGCTCCTGCTTCTGCCCGGGATATCAATCGCTTTGCAATATCTCCGTCATTGAATATAACCATTGGCAATGCTGAAGCTGCGGTATCCCGGTTCATATTACCCACGATACCTCCGGCATTCCCATAAGTACGTGTACTTACCGATCCCCGGTTAAATACATTCTTTACATCTGCGTGGGAATCTCCAATAATTCCTCCGGCATTATTTGCCGCCTGTACCGAGCCGCTGTTCGTATAAAAAATACCTTTACCTGCTTCCGCCGGTATCACAACATTATCTAAGATATTCTGGCTGTATGCCAGAATAAATTTATCCGGCAGTGCGTTGGTACCCCTTGGCTGTCTCTCCTGGATCAGCCCTGCAATTCCTCCGGCATCTTCACCAGTTGCTGTAATATTTCCACGGTTAAATGCATTATGAATAACTGCATTTCCATCTGAAATATTTCCTGCGATTCCTCCGGCATTTCTGTATGCATTTACAGATCCTTCATTGGTAGCCATGGAGTTGGCATGATTCATTCTTGCTTCTATTAATTTTTCATCATATGTAATCGTAACTGCTGAACTGATGTAACCCGCGATTCCTCCGGCATTTGCCTGTGATGCGGTTACCGCTCCGGCATTAAATACATTTCTGATTACTCCTGTGGTATTGAGTTTTCCCGCAATACCTCCGGCATTGTTGCCGACTGTACCGGTTGTGCTAACCGGCATTGTATTTGTGTAATACCCCAGAACAGGGTCTATTTCATCTGTTGTAGGATCTACCGAAATACTCGGAAGACTTTTTAAGACTAGAATCTCTACCTCGGTATCTGTTGATTCGGTGGCTCCCGGGAACAAGTCTGCATCTGCTTCGGAAGTGACACTGCCTGCGATTCCTCCGGCATAACTGCCGACAGCTTCAATCTTAGGTTTCGTCACCGTATTATAACGGTTTTCCACATTTTGAATCTCAACTTTTCCGGCTGCCACACCTGTGATTCCTCCGGCATAACTGTCCCCGGCACTAACCGTTCCTTCATTATAGACCGGTTTTTCCTGCGCCTGGGTAGTTCCTTTTACATTAAGCTTTACATCTTTTGTCAAAGCACCGGCGATTCCTCCGGCATAACTGCCCTTGGTTGTTACATTCGCACTGTTGCTGACCTGAATAATGGTATTATCCGTCAGGTTTCCAATATTATAAGGCAATGAAAGGTTGGATATCTCCACCTGATCATCTGCCAATCCAATAATTCCTCCGGCATACGATACCGCGGAAATACCGGGTTTCATAACAGGCACACCTCCGATTTTAATATCTTCAATGATTTTTCCTGTCTCCGTTTTCAGATTTACAGCTCCGCTTAATTTAAACTCTTTGCCTGCAGCAGCGGTAATACCTCCTGCATACCCTTTTATTCCGGCTCCACCCGTCAATGTTGAACCAACGGCAGCCACATCGGCCTTATTTGCCACGTTCTGCAGAGATACCTGATAACCCTGTATCTGTCCGGCAATTCCTCCTGCATAACTATCTGTTGCCAGAACCGGACCGGCATTTGCCGTATTTTCTATTGTTACATTATAATTCGGTTTTAAGGTTATAGGTCCTTCTACAGAACCTGTAATTCCTCCGGCATTTATTTCAGCCTGAATAATCCCATAATTGGAATATTCACTTTGGTAAGTCTTCACCGCAGTTGTCCCGGCACTCGTCACATATTCATAATCCCGAATAACATATTGCTCGCTGTTTGAACCGGCTGCTTTATCCAGTCCTGAAAAAGTACTTCCTTCTTCCAGACTTCCGGCAATTCCTCCGGCATTAAACTGCTCCGCTGTAACGTCTCCAGTATTAACTGCTTTCGTTATAACTGTTTTTTTATCTGCTACACCGGCAATTCCTCCGGCATTATTCTCTGCCTTTACAGATATACCATTTAAATCGTTTCGGCTGGCATTTCCAAGAGCAGGTTTCTGGGTTTGATTGTTTTCGTCAATCTTACCATCATACAGACTGATAAAACGATTACCGTTTGCGGTATCTACCAATACACCTGATTTTCCATCCCCTGTAACAGCCGGATCTCCAATCGTCAACATACCGGTGATTCCTCCGGCATAGTTGCCTACTGCCTTTATCGTATTTCCGCTAAATTTTGGATCTGCTGCTTCATATTGGTAAGGCTTTAATACTATTACATTTCCGCCGCTGTCTTTCAGCCGCTCTTCACTTTTCACACCGCTTGCTGATTCTACCATCTTCGTGTGATAATTATTTTTTTCATTTTTCAGGAGTGTAATATTCTTACCAAATCCCTGAAACTCACCGGCAACACTGCCTACATAATCTTTTCCGTAAGCCGTGATTCCTTCAATGGTAAAATTCTTAACGGTTCCCTGTTTTCCAATAATTTCAAACAGGCCTACGCGATTGTTTTTTGCTATATTTTCAGGTTCTGTACCTGTATACGTATTGCTTATTTTTAAGTTTGATAATTTATAGTTTTGATAAACCGGAATCTTTTCCTTTTTTGCCACACCATGGGAATCCGTAACTTCATATTCAAGATCCGTTCCGTCCGCCCTTTTCTGGTATTGAATTTTCCCGGCAGTATCTTTTTTAACTGTTGACGTAAATGACCCTTCAAAACCATTTGTTCTGTTTGCTTCCACTGCATTTCGATTATTCGCCGAAAGCGGCTGTAAAATCCGCAGTTTCGAAACATCTGTTGTAGTCAGGTCATTTCCCGATGCATTTGACACCACCAGCCGGTGATATACTTTGTTACCACCTCCGGGCTGTATAACCTCTTCTCTTCCAAGCTTCTGTAGACTCCAGTCAATGTCATCATTGAGCATAAAGTTCTGAAAATTACCCGCTTTATTTTGCGCATAAGCAGGATCTGTAGTATCTGTTTTATCATTCAGTATGTACCGAAGATTACTCAGGTGTCTCGCATATCCTAAACCGTACCACATATTAGATAAATCCGTTTTTCCCCTGTTTACTAGATAGGCCATTGCTTCTTCTAAAACCGTTCCGCCACGCACACCTGTGATATAGATGTTTTCTGCGGGATTGACAGTCTTTGCTTCCGTATAGGCATTTTCTTCTCCAGATGAAACACTCATAGATCCGGTAAACCCTTCACCCTTATACTTTCCTTCTACTATGACTTTAAAGTTTTCATTCCATGGTATTGAGGGATATCTTTTATTGACCGATAATTTATCATCACTGTCATCTGTTATACTGTCAAGAACAAGCCGGTATACTCCATATTGTTTCTTACCTGCATTATCTGCAGGTACATAGTATGACAACCGGTGCTTGAAGGTACTGGCCTCATCAGAGCCGTCATAGCTCTTCATCGTTCCATTACCCTGAAGTTCTTCTGTATAAAAAGGAACCATCAAATTGGTTTTCAGGGAATTATTCACACCTTTATTTTTATCATAAGAATAGAGATCATAAACCGGCATTGGACCACGAACATCTCCGGATGCTTCTGTTATCACAGTACTTCCGGGTGTTATATAACCATCTCCGCTGTTATACGCAGTAATATCTTTTATCTTATAATAGACCTTGGATGTATCCACAGCATTTACAATGGATATATCATACGTCATTTTCGTGAATTTCTTCCTCTTTTCATCCGTTACACCGCCCGTATCATTTACCGGTCCGATTTCTCCCCACTCAATGGTAAGCATATCATCATTATTAACTTTTACATATGCATTCTCCAAAAGCCCTAAATTTTCCGGTTCTCCAATCCCCTGAGCGCCATAGTAGCCCTGTCTCTTATCCTCCAGGGCACCCCGGTCCCTCAGAAGTACATTTTCTTTACTATACAGCACACTTTTACTTAAACCTGTTTCGTTATAAGAAAAACTGTCTGTTCGCTCGGAATAAAATGCACAACGAACCGTTTTATTGTTTAGATTAACTTCTACCAGAATACTGTAATCGAGAATACTCTTATCACTGATATAAGGTTCTAACAGACGGTAAAGCAAAGCAGATTCATTGGAGTCATCTTTGCTCAATACCATATAAACTAAATTCTTTGAATCGATCAGTTCTTGTTTTTTTGCGGCCTCATCTGCACTGCCTTCAGCAATTCCAGGAAACGTAACACCGGGATAATCAACTCCATCCACAGTTCCTCCCTTAATTGCCTCTTCGGGAACATCATAGAATTCCGTTCCCCTGTTTGCATCCGAAAACTCGTCATCAAACTTTCCCTGAACTTTCAGATCTGTCAGCGAAGACTGCATCGCCATATAAATTACCTGAGCAGTATCATCTGCCCTCGCCATGTATGCCTGATTAGCAATTCTTACTGCATTAAATGCAACAATTCCAATCAATATACTAAGCACACCTAAAACTACAGCTAATTCAGTAATTGTAAAGCCTTTTTTATTTTTAACCCTTTTTTTGTACCTGTGCATAAATGGCATCATATACAGTCACCTCCTTTCAAAGCAGTCAGCGCTGCATTTTTAGATGCTGATAATTTCTGTCACATGCCATTTTGTTACACTTGAGTTGCTGGCTTTAAATGAATGCTCCGCCCTCCCCGTTGTACAGGGAGAAAGGGGAAGATTTTCGGAACATTCATTTAAAGCCAGCAAGTGACTTCTGGAGTGTTGCACCAGAAGTCTCCTGCTGTTAGATGTATTAATGTGAATTTAGTTACTCTATTTACGGAGTAGGAGGTGTTACTACTGCTCTCGCACAAAGACCTGTTCCAGGAGTAAAAGTTCCATCTTTTAAAGTTGCAGTATCAAAGCTTACACCCGTAGCTGTAGCACCGCCTGGAGCAAAACCAGCAACAGCTTTAATTTTTGTACCATTTGTATATACGATACCCATTGCAGCACCTTCTTTACTTATATATACATAAAGATGATCATCGCCACTTACTACATTTGCATTTAAATATGCATTACCTGAATTATTCATAAATTCATCTGTAGTTGCTGCAGCTGGTGTACCTGTTGTGTATACACCTCTCATTGCAGTATTTGTTACTTCCACAACAAAAGCCCCATCACCGCCAGGAACTAATGCTGCTGTTGGTGTTACAGCATGACCATTTGCTACCTGACGTGTTCCAAATGCTTGTGCTGCTGTTAATACTGTTTTTGCTTTAGCTGCATCAGATGTCTCCTGACCATCTTTAATGATTCTTGCCATATTCGGTGCGATCAAAGCAATCAAGATACCGATAATTGCTAATACTACGATCATTTCAACCAACGTGAAGCCCTTTTTGTTTTTCAATTTTTCTCTTAATTTTTGCATATTAATATTTCCTCCGTTTTTTTGCTATTTTTTATTTTTTTGTACCTGCAATTACTTGTTTTTCCTTTCCTCCCTCCGTTATGACTACTTCAGATACATCTTTTGCTTCAGTAAAATTATTACTGTCAGCTACATATATAAAATAGCAAAAAAAACCATTTTTTTATCATTTCTGTATTCAAATGCGCTTTAATCGTTATATATTTGTTTCTCATGTATTAAAAAGCTGTTTTTTCGACATAAAAAAAATAAAATATCACTTCGCATGGCAAAATCGGACATTTTTCTACTTATTAACCAAGTATTTATTCACCATTTGCTTGTCAACGCACCTTTCAATACCTGCATCATAAGTAATAATATTTGCTTGTATCAGTTTAGCGATATGGTAATCCAATGACTGCATCCCTACTTTCTGTCCTGTTTGAAGCACCGATGCAATCTGATGACATTTATTTTCCCTTATCATATTAGAAACCGCATCATTACACAACAAAATTTCAAAGGCTGCCACCCTGCCTGTCCCATCCGCTTTCGGGATCAAAGTCTGAGTAATGACACCACATAAAACCTGTGCTAAAAGTATCCGTATTTCGTCCTGCTGGTTTGCCGGATATTGGTCAATGATTCGGCTAAGCGTACTTGCTGCACCTGTTGTATGCAAAGTAGACAACACATAATGTCCAGTTTCTGCGGCGGTTATGGCTGAGGATGTGGTCTCAAGATCCCTCATTTCCCCTACCTGAATGACATCAGGATCTTCTCGCAGAGCGCTCTTCAGTGCACTGGCAAAAGAATCCACATCTTTTCCTACCTCTCTTTGATTGACCATAGATCTCTTATGCTCGTGTTTATACTCTATCGGATCCTCAAATGTTAAAATATGGCATTGCTTATTCATATTAATATAATTAATCATAGACGCCAGTGTAGTCGATTTACCGCTCCCTGTGGGGCCCGTAACCAATAGCAGCCCTCTGGGGAACATTGCCAGCTTTTTAAACAACTCCGGCAGATGCAATTCATCTATCGTAGGTATCGAATCATTTAATAAACGTATTGCAATACCCGGACTACCATACTGTGTGTAAATATTGACACGGTTTCTGTTTCCATCTGCTGAAACATAACAAAAATCCACATCCTGCCCAAATACATATCTTTTTTTTACCTGAACCAGCATAGAATCAGCCAAAGCACGTATCTGATTTTCATTCAGAATACCCACTTCTTTCATTTTCTCCAAACTACCATGAATTCTCATAATAGGCGGAAGTCCTTTTGTAAAATGCAGGTCAGATACCTTCCACTCCCTGCAGGTCTCCAAAAGAATATCTATTATCTGCCTTTTTTCAATTTCGTTACCCATTGATTCCAACCCCTTTTAGTCTAATGATGTTTTTATTTTTTTCATTTCCTGAGTCGTTGTAACGCCCTGGTTTACCAACTCCTGCATATGTAACCCCAGATCCAGAAATCCCTTTTCCTCCTTCAGGTATTCTTTTATGGCATTACTCTCTGCCTTTTGTACAACAAACCGCTTTACCTTATTATCTATTTCTATAATCTCATAGACTGCCATTCTGCCAAGATATCCTGTATTATTGCACATTGGACAACCTCTTCCATGGTGCAGTTTTGCGGGCTTCTCTCCTTCCCATTCCTCCAACTCCTCTGGTTCCGGAGAATACTCTTCTTTACAGTATTTGCATATTTTTTTTACCAGTCGCTGTGCCACTACACAGACAATTGAGGATGCAACCATATATGGCTCCACCCCCATATCTATTAAACGCATAAACGCCGATGCCGCATCATTTGTATGCATGGTGGCAATAACCAGATGACCGGTTATCGCCGCCCGCGCTCCGATCTCGGCAGTCTCCGCATCCCTGATTTCACCGATCATTACAATATCCGGGTCCTGCCTTAGAATAGACCGCAGTCCGGCAGCAAATGTAAGACCACTTTTTATATTTACCTGAACCTGATTAATATTTTGTATAATTTTTTCCACAGGGTCTTCTACTGTAATCACATTGATATTAGGTCTTGCCAGCATTTTCAAAGCTGCATATACAGTTGTGGTCTTTCCACTTCCGGTTGGTCCTGTAATCAGCACGATCCCATTTGGCGCACTCAGCCCTTTTTCAAACTTTTTTTGATTCATCCCCATATGGAGATCTTCTATTCCAAGAATATCCTCAGGATTACTGGTTCCCAGAATTCGAATAACAATCTTCTCTCCAAATATGGTCGGGAGGGTAGAAATTCTCATGTTTACTTTTTCTCCATCTAAAAGTACATTCATTCTACCATCCTGGGGTAGTCTTTTTTCTGCAATATCTAATCCCCCAAGTACCTTAAAACGGCTCAGCAGGTGCCCAAACGCGGTTTTGGCAAAAGACATTGTTTCGATTAGTTCGCCATCTATTCTAAGTCTGACAATTACGTGATTTTCTACAGGTTCAATATGGATATCACTTGCTTTTCTCTGATATCCCTGTTCCAGAATAACTCCCACGGCTTTCACTATAGAGTCGTTCTGAAGACTTTCATCATCAAAAGTAAAAATCTCTTCCTGCTCTTCTTCTCCTTTTCCAAACTCGTCCTCAATCTGTGCCATTATATTATTAACACTCTGCTGTATGTAATTTTGCCTGATGGCTTCTTCAATATCATTCTTTGTTGCCAGCAGTACCGAAACCTGTTTACCACATAACTGGCTGAGTTTTTCAAATAATACCTGTTTAAAAGGATTATCAGTAGCAACATGCAGCATATATTCTGTTTCATGTACCGGGATAATCACATTCTTTTTAGCATCTTCTTCTGAGATATACCTGAGAATAACAGGAGATATTTTCTGTGCAGCAAGATTGACCAGAGGAAGATTATATTTAACGCCCATAGCACGTATATAATCAAACTCAGATATAATATTCTTTTCTAATAAAATGGTACTCAATACCTTCTTCGGATAAGCTTTTTTTGCCTCAGCAGCCTTCAGCAATCCCTCTTCATTCAGAAGTCCCATTTTAACCAGAATCATTTCCAAACTTTGATTTTGTTCTTTTTCCATAGTTACCTCTCTTTAATATAATCCCAGATACCAGTCGAATATCATATTTCCCCAGATCGAGGCTATTACCAAGCCAAAAGAAAGAAAAGGACCAAACGGCATCTTCAATTTTCTTTTTTTCTTATGAATGATTATCATGATCCCATAAATTCCTGCGATAATGACGGCTGCCATCATGGCAACAATATTCGCCTTCCACCCAAGCAGAAAACCGGAAACAGCCATTAGCTGGATATCTCCTCCCCCAAACCCTCCGCATAGCAAAGTGATCAGAATCATTGGCACACTGATACAAAAAATTCCAATTACCTTATCCCAAATGCCATTTGTTCCATTTATAAATACGGAAGCTACACCTAATCCAATTATAATAAATTCAAACCTGTATGGAATCTCCATCGTATCCCAGTCGATCATACAAATCACAATCAAGACAGAAAAGAAAATACAGTATAGAACTGTATTCAGACTCTTTCCCCAAATATAAGCAGCCCCTCCCCACAGTACCCCATTTAAAAGTTCAATTACCGGATAGCGAAGGGAAATATGCTTTTTACAAAATCTGCATTTTCCGCCTAAAATACAATAGCTGATTACCGGAACCAAATCATACCATTTAAGCGTCTTTTTACAATAAGTACACATTGATCTTCCATGATTTCCATTAACCGAAATATCTCTGGGAATTCTGTAGATACAAACATTTAAAAAACTGCCCACGATAATTCCTGCTATAGCTGCATATGCAATGATATAATTCAAATCCATTACTGTTTTTCCTCCTCAATCGGCGGTGGCGTCATCCCGTACATGTTTACCTGCAATGTAACTTCTCTGACTGTTTCTCCCTGAGGCTCAAATTCAACAGATGGAATCTGCAGACAGTAACGCTCTTTGTTCTTTTCTCCCAATCCTTCAGGTGGTATATTATTAATTGCATTAATTACCTGGAGACACTGGGAATCGTTTACATCCAGTGAAATAGATATTTGTGATACAAGAAACAGATTTATTAATTCCCCTTCCATATCCGCCTGCATCTTTGTATAGTCCTTGGTATTCTTTGGCTGTACAATACTGCTTTCATAGGTAACTGCATCTACTTCTGTATAAGGAGATATATTAATCGAATTCAGCTTTAATCCCAGGCTGGTAACTATCTCTTCAATTTTTTCATTTGCTTTAAAGCTTTTATAATTCTGCTCAAAAGTCATCTTACTGTCTTTTTTGATCTTTTCATAATTTGGTTCGATTGTAACATCTTCAATTACGCTGCGTATTCCATCTTCCTGAACCTTTAAAGTCTCAAGATCTTCTTTATTTAATTTCATTTTGTCATAGACGGACTGTACGCCCAATGTTATAATCAAAGCGCTGAACATAATCGTAAACAGCAGCATGATAAGCTTTTTTTGACTCTCTGTAATAGAAAAACTCAATGTTTAACCCCCTTTCTTTATTGTACTGTCTCTGATTGAGCCTGGGTTTCCGCTACTGCAGGTTCAGATTCGCCTGCTGCCTCCGCATCCACTTGCCAAAGTGTTATTTTCAAATCGTAGAGATATTCCATGTCCCCAAAAACACCAGTCTGATTTCTAAACCCTGTGTATTGCACATCCGAGAACATCGGTGTTCCGTCCTTTTTTTTCAATTCACTTAAATGCTGGGCAAACAGCTTAGGTTTCTTTTCGTCATCTGTAGAACAATTTAGTGACAATGTATTACCTTCATAATTATATGTAGTGATTGTACTGCTGCCTCCAATAGCCTTATCCATTTCTGTAGTAAAAAAATCCACCCATTTACTTGAGAACCGGGCACTATCTTCTAACTGCTTCAGATATTGAGAGGATGCATTATTATAATCTTCTATTTTTTTTGTCTTTGCTTTTATTTCCAGTTTTTCATTGTACTTTTTTGTGTTATTTTCATCCTGGATATACTCTTTAGACGCCGCAATATCACGTTCTACCATCAGGTTTTGATTCCATGCCATAGCATATACGATCAAAACACTTCCCAGCATTAATGCACAAACGAGAAATACTGCATTACTGGAACGGCGTGCTTTAAACTTATCCGGATTTTCATGCTCATGCAAACTGACATAGAAATTAATGTCTTTATCTCTTCTATTTATTTTCATAATTTATAACCTATGCATATAGCAAAGCATCTGCTATACTGCCACAAATAAATTGAGTTGGAAAAACAACAGCGTGGCTTCCTTCCAATTTCATATTTTTCTTCCAACCTGTTAACTCTTTAAAAGGCAGCCTATTGCTCCTGCGTATTTTGGATAATCTGTATCATATATACCTTTCACCCCTTTGGGGACAGGAAGATGCGTAGTAGGAATTTCTACCATAGCTGTAGTAAGCTCGCACATTTTAGATAGCATAGAAAACTCACCATATAGATAGATACTCTCTACAGGCTGATCCGGTAATACACTTTTTTGGAATGCCAGAAACTGTTTTATTTCCTTCATATAAAGGATCATCATATTCTTTTCCTCTTCCATTTCTGATTCATATTCCGTTTCATTTCCAAGATCCAGACTCCCTGCCTCCAGTATGATTGTTTTTGTAAAAATATCTCCATCTATACCGTTTGTCATAATTTTAATTTTTTCATAATATAGCCCAACCCATAGCTTTACTTTTCCTTCAATGCGAACATTTTGAAATTCTTCTGTTTCCACTTCAGATTCCAGATCTTCATTAAAACTGTCAACCAGTTCTGTATTCTTTTTTTTCGGTTTCTTTAATTTTTTCTTTTTTTTCGGATCCGAAAATTCTTTTATTATTCCAATGTCTTTTTTATCTAATTGCTTTATAATAGATTCATTTAATGTATCTATACTTTTTAGATTTAACCGGCTCTCTTCACAAAGTCCCTGATAGTCCTTAAGAAATACTTTTGGGATAGCATAGAGGATACATTTCATATACTTCTTACTATTTTTTCTGAATATATCCTTTACAATATAATCTAAAATGTGGTCTTCATCTGCAATCAGCTCTCCCATCTCCCGCTGCATAAGCTGAAGCACGATCTCTCTCTTTTCATAAGGCACTTCTACTTCTTTTCGCTTTAATGCAGTGCCATCTACTACAAAGCAAATTTGCCTTTCTTTTATAAGATTATGATCCAGCAAAGCCCCTCTGATCTCTTCAGCCAAACCTTTGATATTTTTAATATATCCGTTTCTGAGAGATCCCCATGGTGTTTTTATGCTAAATGCATTCAGTATGCGGACTCCCCTTCCACTAAGGACGCCGGATACAATATGTATGTTACTGCCTGTCATTTCAATACCAATCATGATCTGCCTCCTTAACTTGCCTTTGCTTTTTCGGTAACCGGAGATGCAAGAGAGAATGAAGGAACGATTACAGCTGCAATAACAACCAGTAACAATACACCAATGATAACCAGAATTACCGGTTCAATCACCGTGACCATTCTTGCAATTGCTTCTTCTGCTTCACTCATATAGAACACGGATATTTCCTGTAGGATGTGTTCCAGATTACCGGCCTCTTCACCGACAAACATCAGCGATGTAAACATTGGTTCAAATATTTGTTCTTTTTCCAGAGCGGCGGAAAGCATTTTCCCTGATTCCACTGCCTTAATGACCGCTTTAAAACGGTCTTCATAATATTTATTATTTAATATGGAAGATGCGATTTCCAAGGAATCCAGCATGGAAACACCGCTTCCGTAAAGAACAGCCATGGTACTGCTGAAATTGGCTATTGCTACTTTTTCTGTTGCTACTCTGACTATTGGGAGCTGCGTTTTTAGTTGGTCTATATAGTAAGCAAATTGATAATTTGTCATTAAGATCACAAAAAGCAGCCATACTGCAACAACTACGATAACGATATACAGCCATTTGTTAATAAAGAAATCACTTATGGCTATGACCGCCTGCGTAACAGCCGGCAGTGTAACATCCAACTGATCAAATACTACAAAAAACTTCGGTAAAATAAAAGTAAACAAGCCTACAACAATAACTACCAGTAAGACCAATAGAATTTTGGGATATAACAAACCTGTTTTTATTTTATTTTTTAACCGATGCTGTGATTCGAAATAAACTCCGCATTTATCAATAACAATATCCAGATTACCGCTGGCTTCGCCGGCTCTGACCATGTTTACCAGCATTGGAGGAAACACATCTCCTTCTGCCCTCATACATTCATTTAAGGACATACCTTTTTGTATATTCTGGTATATATTTCCGTAAATTTTATATAACTGCCTCTGTCCAGTCTGTTTTGCCTGAACCGAAAGAATGTCAAAAGCTTTAACCAGGGGAATGCCGGCTGATAACATAGAGCCAAACTGCCTGCAGAACAAGGTAACTGTTTTTAAAGACAATTTTTTAGCTTTTGTCTGCTTTTCCTGTTTATCCAATTGCAATATCTTAATGGGCTGCAAACCATTTTTTTCTATATTGTCATATACATCCGCATAATTGGACGCTTCCACATACTTCTTGACTACTTTTCCTTCCATGTCTCTTGCGGTATAACGAAATTTTGCCATGTACTATTTCCCCTTTCTTTCAGGATTTTTAAAAAAGATATCTCCTTGTACCATTGCGCCTTGTGTAATCCGTACATCAGATGAATAAATATTTCCCAAAACCAGCGCATCATTTTTAATAATTACTTTGCCTCTTGCTTCTATCTCACCAAATACAGTTCCTTCCACAATAATGGAATCGCAGCTTACCTTTCCCATGATGGCCGCACCGGACAAACAAAGAACCTTCCCCTGTGCAGTGACATCCTTTTTTACAACAGCCAGGGGATTCAGCGTCACGTTATCACCACTTACAGAACCGGTAATTAAACCATTGATAAAAGTCTCTTTTTCCTGACTTTTATAAACATTGCTTTCTTCCATAACAGCTTCTTGGCTGACAATCTCCATTTTGGGCTTTTTCTTAAATAAATCTTTTATTTTTTGAATCAGCCTGGACAGCAGGCTCTGCCTCTTTTCTTCTGTCAACACTTTTACCGCATGACTGGAAGTATCCGATTTTACTAATTGAGCAGTTTTCTGTTTTTGATCTTCTTTTGTAAATTTTTCTTTTGTTATTCTTTCTTTCTTAATCCTTTCTTCCGGTACTTTATTTTCTGCAGTTTTTTTTATTTTCTCTTCCTTTGTTACTTTTCCGGCTATTTTCTTTTTTTCCGGAACAATTACAGAAACGGGGTCGGCTTTCTTTTTATGTATTACATTCTGCCTGTCTGATACAAGATCTTCCTGAAAATAAGCGGCAATCCCCTCTTCCAGACTTTTTCCTGCTGCGACAGGTTCTGAGGATTCTGTCTTCTTTTTCTCTTCTGCCGAATCCTTATCCTCTTCTATTTGTTCCAAGTTTTCAATGTTGTGTTTTTCAATATTAGGTAAATCAGAGTGACCAGCCTGCGTGTCTTCCATTAACGAATTCAGAATATCCTCAATGTTATTTGTATTACCAGAAGATTTTCCTTTTAGCTGTTCTTCATGCTCACTGGCACCTATTTCCGAAGCAGTTTCCATTAGATGCATTTTTTCAGCATCTAAACCAGAACCGGATATCCCTGATAAAGAATTCAATATATCTTCCATGACTCCCAACTGATCCGTTGTTTCATCATCAAAAGATTCGCTGTTCACCAGGTTGTCACTGTCCGGCTCTTCCTTATCACCCGATTCACCTGCTCTCTCTTCTATATCCACCTTTAGCATTTCATCTGCATAATCTCCTGAAATCATTTTGGTTTCATCACTATATTCATCTATTTCCACTTGTTTTTCCTGCATATTTTCGGGAGCGTGATTTTCTGTTACATCATTATTGTTCTCAGTTCCTTCTTTAGCTTCTTCACTTTCGTTACTTTCCTCAGATATTTCTTCCATATCTAAATTACTTTGTGTCATAGCTGATTTCGTTTCATGATCATTGGAAGATTCCTCTTCCCCATTAGTCGTCAGGTTCGGCTTCCCATCTGCTCCAGAATCCGGCACGATTATCTGCTTTAAACCATTATCTACAGAAGTAGGTGCCGGGCTGCCTTCTGTTTCATCATTAGATTGCAGCAGTGTTTTCAGACTCTCCTCCGATTCACTGTTACTATCTAAATCTTCAGATATATCCTGCGTGCCTTCTCCGGCAAGACCACTCAGGTTTATTTCAATCTGCTCCTCTTCATTTTCACCATACTCCTGAAGGATTACCGTCTCCCCTGGTTTATTCCCTGCTTTTTCTTTCCCCTGCTCTTCAATTTTACCAACCCCAGCGGCCTCCGACGGAGGTATATTATTAACCGCTTTGACCGAAGATATAAAAACTCTGTTACGATATTCCTCTGTATCCTCTGTACTGGTCTCTGGCGATTCTTCCGTTTCATTTATCTGGTCATTAGATAACAAATTGCTCAATAAATCTGATAAATTGCTGTCATGAACTTCTCCTGGTTCTTCTGTATTACTGACGTCAGACTCTCCTTGGAATCGGGTATCTGTAATCTCACTGCTTTCATCCCTATCTTCTTCATTCTCATTCATTTCTGTAGTTTCTAAATCCAGACCTGGTATATAAACAGCGCCATTATCTTCCTGATTCTCCTCGTTATGCAGATCTGCCTCTAATTTTCCCTCTGATAACAGACGGCTCAACAGATCACTCATACTCTGAGTTTCCTCATCCATCTGTCCCACTAATTTCTCCTGTTCTTCTTGCTCCATATGATCTGATTCCTCATCGCCAACTATGCTTTTAGATTTTGAAGAATCCTGGTGGGTGAAAACTCTGTTTTTTAATTCTGAATCCTGGCTTTCTTCCATGCTAATTTCCTGCAGTTGTTTAAGCAAATCCTGATCCAGACTGTCTTTCACAGAATTTATATCTGGTATAATATCATTTTCATGATCGTCAATAACAATATTCTGTTCTTCTGACTCTGCTGTGTTTACTGCCTCCTGAAATAAATCTTCACCAAATATTTCTCTGATGGTATCTGCATCCGATCTCTTATCACTCTGTCCCACAATCGGATCCTGCTCTGTTTTATTTTCAATTTCTATAATATCCGGTGAAAAAACCTGGCTTCGGTATTCATCCTGCAGATCATATTCTTTCATTCTGCTGAAATCCAAGGGGTTAGAGCCTGACGGACCATCCTGTTCAATTATATTTTTTATAACGATTTCATCTTCTACTACTTTTTTGGGGATATGCTCGGTTATTTTTTCTTCCAGTTCATTCATATCTTTTACATATATTTTATCCGGCATAGAAGGATCTTTGTCCGGATGTTCCAGATAAAATGCTTTTATTTCAGCTCTTAACTGTTCTATCTCCTGTGCGATATCCTGTTGTTCAATGTCCAGCACTTCTTCCTGTTCTAATTCATCTCTGGACTTAAAGATTTTTTTTGCAGAAGTAAATATCTTATTTTTATTCATCTTACTTTTCCCCATTCTTATTTGTATTCCTTTCTTCTATTCTATCCTCCTGCATCCGCATGTCTGAGGCTAATTGCTGTATGCGCTCATCCATGATGTTTATCTGACGCTTTAAGGTATAATATTGTCCTGCGATATAAGTAAACTGAACGCTCACATACAGTAACAGTACAAATATTAATACGATTCCTATCCCTATGATTCCACTTTTTCTATGTGTTTTCCTTTTTATATCCAACTGCTGTTTTTCTTCTAATTCGCGCAGCCTGTTAATCTTAGCTTCAATATCATTCTGATCAGACATGGGATGTCTCCTTTCTTTTATCTAATTCCTGTTTAACCCTTCTACGGACACCTCCGATGATGCAACTGCCATTTTTCCAATTCCGGTCAGCTTTATCATATATATGCCTTTTTTCCCGGCATCCCCTGCCACAACACCCTTATCTCTGATCTGTAGTTTCAAATTTAACCCTCTGTAATATTTGCTGCCAAAAGACAGCCCATAAATGGATTCTCCTTCATAATTATCGGCTGCTATTTTTTTACTTACCAAATAAATTTTTTTATATCCCAGATCAATACCATTGCCATAAAACTCGGCACCTGAAGTTAACTGCCCCGTAACACCCGCCCCAGGCAAAGTAACTGCATTTTTTGTTCCACTCATGTTATCAAAAATTAACTTGTTATCGTTCTTAGGATCCAGATAGACCTCTGTTCCCTCTGTAAACCAGCTGGCATCCGCGCCCATCACAATTTTCCCGGAAACCTTTGTCTCTCCTTCTGATAAGCGGTAGAATACTCTTACATCTTCGCCATACATTACATAATTAGTAATATCATCCATAATCGTTGTGACAGCTTCCTGATTATTTCCTGCAACGGTTTCTGTAAGATAAATTTTACTGCCGGAGGATAAAATCAAAGTGACTCCTAAGAAAAAAATTGACATTACAGCCATAGTTACAATAAACTCCACTATAGTAAAACCATGCTTATCCAAGAATTTTTGTTTTATCTTCATCACCTTCTCTATCGTAAATTTATGTACCTGTATTTCCTCATTAATTATCATCAATTGTATAAATATATGCATTTCCACCGGATATGGAAGCTTCTAATTTTACAGGTTCTGCATATCGGTAAAACACTTTATCCCTAAGCATAATTACAGTAGGAATACTTCCGCTATTCACAAACGATACATCAATTTCACCTGTTCCTAAAGGTGTGTTGTCTGCAAGAATAATGTCTTCTTTATTAATATTATTCATAACCATAACCACATTAAAAGCCGGTGAACTTTTTGTAAAAGTTGCGGAGTAATCTTTTTCAACTGTTTTGCTGAATATTCTTTCCCATTCACTGGAAATCACAGCGGATTTACGAAATAACGTAGATGCACTGATAACACTCAGGCTGAAAAATGTAATCGTTAATGTCAGAACAGCAAATGCACATAAAGTCTCAATTAAAATGGAACCTTTATTATTAAAGATTTTCTTGTAAATTTTATTGAACATTTTATCCCTCCATTCAAATTACGCAGTATATATTTTTCCACTATATTTATTCAGCTGCCATTTCATGTTTATAAAAGGTTCTAATGGCAGTGGATCCACATCTGATCCGTCCGGATTTTTATTCGTATTAGCAGAACAGTAGTAATCAGCTGTTATGCGATATTCCATATCCGTCAGCTTTATCCGATATTCTACTTTTAACCGGTCTCCAATTCTAATGTAATTTTTAGCATCATCCGGAAGCGCCTGACCTGCACCCTGGGGTTCATAAGCAACAGACATATCTATGTAAACTTTCCCAAGCTCATTCTGTATAAATGAATTTGTTATATACTTTTTATCTCCGCCTGCATTTTCCCCCAGGTCAAACTGAAACTTATATGATTTTGCATATTGAGATAACTTTCCCGGATCAGTAACAATAATATTTTTTACCATCTGAGCAATCTGCTGGTTCAGCTTACCATCTTCAATCGTTTTTGTGGCATCCTCAACCAATGCCGTGGCATATAAATATAGTTGATCCTGTTTTTGGCGCACAAATGTACTCTGATATCTGTAGCTGGCAACCAAAAGAAGGCTGCCTGCAAAAACCATTAACAACAGCATTAATGCCAATGCCATTGGAACCGTATATCCTTTCTTGTTTAGCATGCTCCTCCTACCTTCCATTTTCACATTACAGCAATATTGTTTTTTCCTGCTGTATCATCTTCTCCACAAGATCTTGTTTGTAATTTCTGGCAACAGGCAGTTTCTCCCCGGTCACCAGATAAAGTTCCCCCTTATCTACGCAGTCCACATAGTTTAAATTCACAATATATCCTCTGTGAATTCTGACAAAATTCTCATTATTAATGCTCTGCTCCACATTTTTTAAGCTTTCATAAAAAGAATACTCCTGATTGTCCTGGCAATAAATCTGTGTTACCCTATGCTCTACTTTCACATAAACAATTCGATTCATATTAATCCGGTTCATCTTTCCATTTTGTGTAAAACACAGGGAATTATTTTTTTTGTCCAAAATTAATCGAAAACATTTTATAATGACTTCTTCAAATTTTCCATGAGTGACTTCCTTTTCTATAAAATAGTAAAAAGGATTCACCTGAAAGGAATCCAATATATTTTCAATCTCCATGCCTAAGAAAATAATTTCAGCCTCACATTCATTTTTTCGAAAAGCCCTGGCTATATTAATCCCTCTTAAATACCTGTATTCCCATCCGATCAGTATGAGATCAAGTGTTTTTGCCCTGTCCTCTTCACAAAATAACGCTTCTTTTCCACTCTCATACAAAGCAAATGTCACATTATACCCATTTTTTCCGGCAATATAAGCGAGCAGATTTTTATATGTTTTCATTAGGTTCTCATTCTCGTTGCAAATTAAAATGTTGATATTCTGCTCCCGCTTCTGGTCATACTGCGTTTGTATCTTTTTTTCTTTATCTTTCATAGCCTCATTTCTTCCCAATTTCTTTAAGACATTATTTTAACAAAGAATGAAGGTTTTATTGG
>NZ_JAWYAJ010000497.1:0-3371 GCF_034124845.1 Robinsoniella sp. | reverse complement strand
CTGAAGAAGAGCGGCTTAAAAAAATCAAAGGATGGGATAAAGCCGTAAAGTATGCCTTTGGGTGGGCGAAAGAGGAATAGGGTTTTAAAAAAAATATTCTTTTCCCTATTGACAATACGTGTATGATTGTATACAATGATACAAAATAAACCCTTAGGAGAGATTGAATCATGGATAATCGACGCGTTAAAATGGATTCCCACACAAACTTGCTGCAGTTAGAAGAGCATATGTATCATTTAGTTGACGTAGAAACGCCAAATGTATTTCGTAACCTGTTTCCTTATGATGAAGTGCCGAAGATTGCCTTCAATGACCGTATCGTGCCCCACCACATGCCGGAGGAAATCTGGATTACAGATACTACGTTTCGTGATGGGCAGCAGTCCCGCGCACCTTATACCACAGAACAGATTGTGACATTATTCGATTATTTTCACAAACTGGGCGGACCAAACGGTAAGATTCGTCAATCCGAATTTTTCTTATACAGCAAAAAGGACAGGGACGCTGTCTATAAATGTATGGAACGAGGGTATAAATTTCCGGAAGTCACCAGCTGGATCCGCGCCAGCAAAAAAGATTTTGAATTAGTCAAAGATCTGGGAATGAAAGAAACCGGTATACTGGTGAGCTGTTCGGATTACCATATCTTCTACAAAATGAAGATGTCAAGAAAGCAGGCTATGGAACATTATCTCAGCGTTATCAAGGAATGCCTGGAGACCGGTGTCAGTCCAAGATGTCATCTGGAGGATATTACCCGTGCCGATATTTATGGTTATGTAATTCCCTTCTGTCTGGAATTAATGAAACTGATGGAAGAATATCAGATTCCAATTAAAGTACGCTGCTGTGATACCATGGGCTACGGCGTGAACTATGCCGGTGCCGTGATTCCAAGATCCGTACAGGGAATAATTTATGGTATCATGACACATGCAGGCGTGCCTTCTGAATTAATTGAGTGGCATGGTCACAATGATTTTTATAAAGCGGTGAGCAACTCTACAACTGCATGGCTGTACGGTGCTGCAGGTGTAAACTGTTCCCTGTTTGGAATCGGGGAACGTACCGGAAATACACCAATCGAAGCAATGGTCTTTGAATATGCACAGCTCCGGGGAACTCTGGACGGTATGGATACCACTGTTATTACGGAAATGGCTGATTACTACCAGAGAGAGATCGGCTACCACATTCCTTCCAGGACACCGTTTGTAGGACAGAATTTTAATGTGACAAGAGCCGGAATCCACGCTGACGGACTGTTAAAAAATGAAGAGATCTACAATATATTTGATACGGAAAAATTCCTGAACCGCCCGGTACTGGTTGCTGTTTCCAATACATCCGGACAGGCTGGAATTGCACATTGGATGAATACATATTACCGTCTGCCGGAAGAAAAGCGCTTGTCAAAGGACACACCTCTTGTGGAAATGGTTAAAACCTGGGTGGATAAAGAGTACGAAGACGGCCGTGTAACAGTAATTACAGACAATGAACTGATAAAAGTCATTGATGACTGTTGCAAAAAATTGAATTTTGTTTTAGTATAGTAGGCAGGGCAGGAGGAAACATTTTGAGTAATCATGAAATGCTTAAAGAAGTAAATGATAAATATTCGCTTCGTGGAAGAGTGTTCCACACCATACGGGAAGATATTTTAAATGGAAGATACCGGCAGGAAGAAGAACTGCGGGAAACAGCCATTGGAGCTGAGCTGGGCGTAAGCCGCACTCCGGTGCGGGAAGCCTTAAGGCAGCTGGAGCTGGAAGGCCTGGTAAAGATCGTACCCAATAAAGGTGCTTATGTGACCGGAATCACTCCCGCAGATGTGAAGGATATTTATATGATCCGTGCAAGGCTGGAAGGGCTGTGTGCCAGAATGGCGGCAGAGTCCATTACTCCAAAAGAGCTGGAGCATTTGGAAGAAATCATAATGCTGGCGGAGTTCCATGAGAAACAAAAGCATTATGAGCAATTATTTTCGTTAGACAGCAAGTTTCATGAAACTTTATATGAAGCCTGCCAGAGTAAGATGCTGGAACATTTGTTGTCGGATTTCCACCACTATGTACAAAGAGCCCGCAAGCTGGCGCTGAAGCATCAGGAGAGAGCAGAGAAATCAACATACGAACACCGACAGATATTGGAAGCGATTCGTGAACGGAATCCGGATAAAGCAGATGAACTGGCTACGCTGCATATTATGAATACAATTCATAACATGAATCATTACAAGATAGAAAACATTTTAGATGAAAATGGAGGACAAGCATGAGCAAAATTCAGATGAAGACACCGTTGGTAGAGATGGATGGAGATGAAATGACCAGAATTCTTTGGCAGATGATCAAGGATGAGTTACTGAATCCGTTTATTGAACTCAATACTGAATATTATGATTTGGGACTGGAACACCGCAATGAAACAGATGATAAGGTGACATTTGACAGTGCGTATGCAACGAAGAAATACGGCGTAGCAGTGAAATGTGCAACCATTACGCCAAATGCTGCCAGAATGCCGGAATACAATCTTAAAGAAATGTGGAAAAGCCCTAATGGAACCATCCGTGCAATCTTAGACGGAACGGTATTTCGTACCCCGATTATCGTAAAAGGAATTGAACCATGTGTGAAGAATTGGAAAAAGCCCATCACAATTGCCAGACATGCTTACGGAGACGTATATAAAGCTACGGAAATGAAGATACCGGGAGCAGGTAAGGCTGAGCTTGTCTATACAGATCAAGACGGCAATGAATCCAGAGAGCTGATTCATGATTTCACAGGGGCAGGCATCCTTCAGGGCATGCACAATGTAAATGATTCCATTGAAAGTTTTGCTAAGAGCTGCTTTAATTATGCCCTTGACACCAAACAGGATCTCTGGTTTGCAACCAAAGATACAATTTCAAAGAAGTATGACCATACATTTAAAGATATCTTCCAGGAAATCTTTGATGCGGAATATGCGAAAAAGTTTGAAGAAGCAGGTATTACCTATTTCTATACACTGATTGATGATGCGGTTGCCCGCGTTATGAAGTCTGAGGGCGGTTACATCTGGGCCTGTAAAAATTATGACGGTGATGTAATGAGCGATATGGTTTCCTCCGCTTTTGGTTCCCTTGCAATGATGACCTCTGTACTGGTATCTCCGGAAGGCTTTTTTGAATACGAAGCTGCGCATGGTACCGTTCAGAGACATTATTACAAGCACTTAAAAGGTGAAGTGACTTCCACAAACTCCGTTGCCACCATCTTTGCATGGACTGGTGCACTTCGTAAACGTGGTGAACTGGATGGTAATAACGAATTGATGGAATTCGCTGACAAACTGGAAAAAGCCACGGTAAAGAC
>NZ_JAWYAJ010000496.1:0-10055 GCF_034124845.1 Robinsoniella sp. | reverse complement strand
CTTTCTGACAACTGTACGTCACACTTTGTGGGAGATTTGTCCCGGATGAAGGGCGACAAGCGGGCTACGTAACCTGAATTCGGGGCAAATATGCCGCTAAGTGGGGCGTGCAGATGGCGGGAATGAATTTTCAAACACGCTCTAGGCACTTTTGACATATTTTCACCTCATTTTGACACTAAAACCATACATAACATAGTCTTCTCCCCATTTCCCGGTTACTTCATACACGTACCCGCTCTGCCCATTTGGGATGATCCACATATGATCTTCTTCCCTGGTTACAAGCACCGCCTCACCAGGTTTAATCTGATCCTGCCCGTCCTCTTGCGCTATCCATCTTTGAACAACCACTTCCCCTGGCTCCTCACTGAAAACAAGTTTTAATTCCTCTGCATCTTGAGAAATATCAATCTCTACCAGATTCTCATCCTGAATGACAGGCTGACTGTCTGCCCTCTCCACATTTCGGGTTCCATCTTCATTGATAACCGTCCACTGATAAGCCCTCTGCGAAATATTTGCAGATGCTTCCATTCCGGCAAATGGAATATATTGAATCTGCAGGCCCGGCTTTTCATTTGGATCCGGTTCGCAGTAAAATTCATTTGCCCATTTCAGATTAGCAGCTGCATCTGCTTCACTGCCTTCCTCAACTACCTGCATTTTTATAACCCGGTCACAAATCACGGGATAGCACTCCATGATTCCTCCCGTATAATAAATATCCACTATATTACCTGTTTTAAGTTCTTCAAACGTAATTTCTTCCCCAGCCAGGCTGTAGATAATATTCTCATCTGCCATGACCAGGCTAAATAATTGTTTCCGTTCCACATCCGCAAAATAATAGGATGTTTCCCCCAGTTTCAAATACATTCCCCTTATTAAGGCTGGCTCTCCCAGGTACTCTTCCATGTCGTCATCTTCGTTCTCATCCTCATCCGGTAAAATGCCCAGTATGGTCTGCGGTTCTTGATCCAGGTCATCCCTTCCAGGCACATGCGCCGGAGTACTGCTATAGATCACTCCAATTTTCTCTTTTTTAATTTCTTCCTGCTTCTTCTCACATCCATTCATCCACAATCCGGTCCCCATTACCAGTACCAGCGCCAACACAACCATTCGAACGATCTTTTTCCAATTATTTTTCATAATTCTTCCCCCTCTTCTTTAAATAACAATCACGCAACATCTGTTTATATATAAGTGTTTAAATTTACCACATCTGTTGCATGGAAAATAATTTTTTGGAAAACCTGCATCATCTCCTGGGTTAATTTCTTTTTCTGAAAAACAATACAAGAAACAGATTATATGGGCATAGGAAAAGGTACTGCGTTTTTCAAATGCAGTACCTTTTCCTATATAATCTGAATTATTTTATAATCTGAATTATTTTATAATCTGAATTATTTTATAATCTGTATTACTTTATAAGCTGTGTTATTCCGCAGTTAATCTGCCGTCTTAAACCGCATTTTATGCTTTCGGATATTCGTTACAGAGTAAACGGTAAGCCGGTTCGTCTTCGTCGATTGTAGGGAATCTGCCAATCGGGTCGTAGAAGCGATTGTCATTTTCATCGTCGTTGCACATGGATACTTCTCCCAGAAGCACGGCACCTGTTCCTTCTTCTACATTAAAGTCATGATACATATAGGGATAGATGGTAATACTTTCACCCGGAGTAAGACGAACCTGGGTTCCGGCAGGAACGGAGAACTCTCTGCCATCGCAGTTAACCGTAACATCGGTATCTGCAAATGCTCCGTCTTCCGTAGAATTATATACGCGGATCAGTACATTACCGCCGCCGCGGTTGATAATATCTTCCATCTTGTTCCAGTGGAAATGCATGGGAGCCATCTGCCCCTCGTTTACCATCAGCAGTTTTTCTGCATATGTCTTGGTATACTTGTCATTTTTCAAATTTCCATTACGGATGGTAATCAAGGCAAATCCCACTTCATCAAATTTTCCAAGCCCGTAGTCTGTGATATCCCATCCCAGCATATTGTCACGGATTTCATCGTATTCCGTTCCTTTTTCTTTCCATTCTTCCGCTGTCCATTTGCAAAATGGAGGGATTTCAAAACCATGTTCTTTGATTAATGCTTCCATGTCTTTAATTACTGCGTTGATTTTTGATCGTTTCATAATTACCTTCTCCTTCTCATTTTTTCTTACAAATATTCCTCAATCTGTGCCCTTGTTGGAAGGGAATCAATTGCCCCTTTTGTCTGTACACAGATCCAGCCTGCAATATTTCCATATTCCATTGCCTTTAAGATATTCTCTAGCGCAATGTCTTCTTTTTTCTCAGCACCCTGAATCAGAATGCTGGATAAAAATCCACCCCAGAATGCATCACCGGCACCGGTAGCATCTACTGCTTTCGCTTTTCTGCCCGGAATCTCACGTACTTCTCCGCCAAAGAAGCATTTGGCACCGTTTGCACCTAATGTCTCGATTACCACCGTAATTCCATTTTCCTTCATAAGTGGCAGGATATTTTCTTCACCGCCCATCATATCCACTTCTTCTTCTGAAATCTTCAATAAATCCACATAAGGCAGTACTTCACGTACTTTCGCCGCACATGCGTCAATATCATCATCCCACATTACATTCCGGTAATTTACATCAAAGCTTACCAGCTTGTTATTCTCATGAGCAGCTTTCATTGCGTATACAGTAGCATCCACTGCCGTTCCCTGAGACAGGGAGCAGGAACCTGCATGCACCATTTTGCTCTCTTCTATTTTTGCATTCTTAACGTCTTCAATCGTAAGCAGGGTATCTGCCCCAGGCTTTCTGGCAAATGTAAAGGAACGGTCTCCGTCTTCCGCCAGAGTTACAAATGCCATCGTCGTAACAGCGTCCTTTGTCAAATCCTCACATAATGCCTCAACCTTATTTTCTTTTAAAGTATCTACCAGGAAACGTCCAAAATCATCGTCTCCCATTTTGCCGCAGAATCCGGCTTTTAATCCATTTTTTCCAATTGCAATCGCAACATTTGCCGGAGCTCCGCCAGCTTTTCTGATATAACTGAACGGCTCATTTCCCGGAATAAAGTCTATTAACATTTCTCCAACACAAATAACATCCATTTTTTTACCTCCATTTTTTACTAAGGTCATTTATAGCAGCAATTATATGTAAATCCGCTTTACTAATTAAATTCATTATAAGTAATTTAAAAAGTAAAGTCAATATACATTTCAACTAAAAAATGTTTTTTTAAAATAGCAATTTTCCTAAAAAAGCCTGCTGTAATACCTGGCATGCGCCCCCCAGCAATTGAGCATCTGCCCCAAACTGCGTTTTTTTAATCTCAATCTCCGCTGCATTGTGGAAAAACCTGCGGCTGTTGACTTCTTTTTTCAGAACTGCAATGGCATTCTCCGGCAGATAAATTCCATCATGTCCCAGAAGAATCAATCCCGGATTTAAAATATTTACGTAATTTACCAGTGCTGCAGCCAGCTTTTTCATTACATCCGCAAATACCTCTTCCGCCGCAGGATCACTGCCTGCCCTGCAAAACTGGGTAAACCGGTAATCTTTTTGCGTCTCTCTCTGCAAACGCTCTTCCACTACCGGTGTGGTTGCATATAATTCCAGGCAGCCTTTATTCCCGCAGGTGCATTGCTCTCCCTGGTAATCAATGCTGGTATGCCCGATTTCCGAGGGCAGACCGCTTTGGTTTTCATACAGATCACCATTCATCACCATTCCGCATCCGATTCCGCGTCCCAGCCCCAGGAACAGGAAATCCTTATATTCATTTCCATAACCATACAGCAGCTCCGCAAGTGCTCCGCTTTGATTGTCATGATTTAAAAAAACCGGAAGCTGATACCGCTCTGTGAGCAGTTCCACAATGGGAATATTCTTAATATCCCAAAAATAAAGGGGTTCCAGGATCATCCCATTCTTTACATCTACAGGTCCGATGGATGCCACGCCAATTCCCAGTATGTTCCTTTCTTTCTTCTTAAGCCTGTCCACCATCTCATATAGCTGATCCATCAGCTCCTGGCTGTTTGTAACGCAGGCTTCTTTCATAACTCTGGTTTCCCGCCGGAGGATCTTCAAACTAAAATCACATAATACAACTTCCAGGCGGCTTCGAAATATCAGAACGCCAATGATTTTGGGACATTTCCCGGATATTTTTAAGCGGATCGGGTTCCTTCCGACTTCCTCATTCTGCACAGTGCTGGTTTCTTCAATCAAATGCTGTTCCAGCATTTCCGATACAATATTTGTAACTGCCATTTTGGTAAGACCTGTCCTTCTTGCAAGCTCTGCCCTGGAAGTACAGACTCCCGTAGCAATCAGCTTTAACATCAGTCCTCTGTTTAACTGCCGGTATGTCTTACTGTTTCCGCCTTTTCCACCGTTCACTCTCTTTCTCCTTGCTCCATTTATTTCTTAATTCTACCCATATTTTAATCCATTTTCTCAGATAAGTAAAGCAAGTGTACCCACTACGATAAAAATCAGTCCCAGCACTGCTTTTTTCTTTAATTTTTCCTTTAACACAAAATATGCAAAAAAGACGGTCACTAATATACTCAGTTTATCAATGGGCACTACAACACCTGCCGGTCCGTCCTGCAATGCACGGTAATAGCAAAGCCAGGACAGTCCTGTTGTAAGCCCGGATAAAAGGATGAATATCCAGGAACGTCTTTCAATCTTTTTTATTTCCTTTTGTCTGTGCAGCCCAAATACCATGAGCCATGCCATAATTAAAACCACCAGCGTGCGGATTGCCGTACCCAGATTGGATTCCACACCGGTTATGCCCACTTTTCCAAGGATCGCCGTAAGACTTGCAAATACAGCCGAGAGCAGGGCATAGATCAGCCATGTTCTGCTTTTTTCCGGATTTGTAACCGTGGAAACCGGATTCTTCCGTTTCCTTTCCAGCATCAGATAAGTGCCCGAACCAATCAGTACCATTGCCAGCACTTTGATACCGCTAAGCCCTTCTTTCAGGAACAGAAATGCAAAAAGCATGGTCAGAATGGTACTGGACTTATCAATGGATACCACTTTGTTCACATCACCCAGCTGCAGGGCTTTGAAATAACAGATCCAGGATCCACCGGTAGCCAGTCCCGACAGGACTAAGAACAGGAAGGTTTTTCCGCTGATCGCTGTAATAGAATCAAAAGATCCCGCCACCAAAACCATAATCCATGCAAAGAGCACCACGATTACTGTGCGAAGTGCCGTCACCAGATAGGAATCTGTCTTTTCAATTCCAAGCTTTGCAAGAATAGCCGTTATACCGGCAAAAAGTGCAGAACCAAACGCAAATAAAACCCACATCCATTTCCCCTCCCGTTCCCGGCTGCTTCCTGTTTCTCCCAGGGCATGTTTGAAACAGTCTCTCATGCAACCGCTATCTCAATTTCCTGTTTCCCGCTTGTGCAAAATTTTCTTTATCATTGCAAAATAACAGATTCCTGTCACTACTGCGCTGACCACATCCGCAACCGGCTCCGCCAGAAATACCTGGTCTATTTCGTAGATCAGAGGCAGCAGGAACACTGCCCCAAGGTACACAATCTTACGGAAGGTGGATAAGGGCAATGCCATTTTAGCAATCCCCATTCCCGTAAATCCGTCCACAAAGGTGTACTGGATAGCCAGCGGTATAATCCCCAACGTATATATCCTTATGGCACGTGTTGCAAACTGGATATATGTCTCATTCTGCGTGAAAATCCCTACAAATGGTTTGGCAAAATTCTGTGCAATGATAAACATAATGGTTGTAAAAATAAGGCATAGTATCACAATACACTTTTCCGCTTCCAGAACCCGGTCAGATTTGCGCGCCCCATAATTATATCCCAGTATGGTCTGGGTTCCCGCCGTAATTCCTCCAAGAGGCATGGTTACCATAAGCATAAAGCTCTGAACAATGGTTGCACAGGTGATCAACATATCTCCCCTGTCCGGTCCCCCATATTTCTGGAGTACGGTATTCAGCGCGATCAGCAGGACATTATCCATCACAATAATGATAAAAGGTGTCAGTCCCAAGAAGGAAATCTTTCTCATAATCCCAAGACTGTATCCCCCAAAGCTGATGGAAATCGGAACCTTTTTCCCAAACAGGAATTTTAAAACAAATCCGCAGGAAACCATCTGGGAAATTACGGTAGCAATTGCCGCCCCCTTTACTCCCATGCCAAATACAAATATAAAAATCGGGTCCAACACAATATTCATGGCTGCGCCGATCATAACGGACATCATCCCGGTCTTTGCATATCCCTGACAGATAATAAACTGATTCATGCCAATCGACATCAGCGCAAACACAGTGCCCAGCAAATAGATGGTAAAATAATCATTTGCATAGGGAAAACTCTGTTCACTTGCCCCAAACCAGAGCAGCAGATGCTCTTTTAGCGGCAGTAAAAGGATGGTCAGCGCCACGGATACCACGAGCAGCAGTAAAAAACTGTTTGCCAGGATCTGTTTCGCTGATTTTTCATCTTTTTCCCCCATACGAATACTCATCAGGGGGGAGCCGCCCACCCCTACGAAGGATCCGAACGCCGACAAAAGCGCCACAATCGGACCGCAGATTCCCACTCCTGCCAGCGCTATTTCACCGATCTGTTCAATATTTCCAATATACATGCGGTCTACCACGCTGTATAACACGTTAATAAACTGCGCCAGCATGGAAGGAATTCCAAGGCGCAGTACTAATTTTCTGATACTATCTTTTTCCAGATTATTCTCAACCATTTTCTCTTCTCCAATACGGTACTTATCATTCGTACGCACTGAATATTCTATCTGGTTTACAAGAGAATTTCAATAGAATTTTACTTTGTTTTATATCTAATTTTCAGGCTGGATAAAAGCCCTGACTGCATCCCTTAAAAAGCGGGCACACCCCTTTACATTCTGGTCGTAATAGGCGGTAAAACGTTCATCCGCAACATACATTTCAGCTAAACCACAATGCGCCTTTTTAGAATAGTGCGTCCAGGTGAAGGACAGCCACTCTTTGTGAAGCCGTGCAATTTTTTGTCCCAGATCTCCGGAGGGATCTGCCTTCTTTTCAACGGCTTCCTCCAACAGGCGGTTTATCTCTTTCCCGGTCTCCTGCATTTTCTCGTATTCATCCATAGTCAGGTTCATCAGTTTTGCATTACTGGCATCCACTTCATCTGATCCATAGGATTGCCGGATCTCTTCACCATACTGCTTTTCATTTTCCTGTATGATTTCTTCTTTCAAGCCTTCAAATTTCTCTCTGTCTGTCATGCTTCTTATCCCCTCTTCCTTTTCAATTGTTTTATTCACATTTTTAATCAGAAGGTCTATTTGCTGCTGACGTTGTTTTAAAACTTCCAGATGTTCCTTCAGAATATCCACCCGGTTATAGGCTGCATCTTCCGTAATTGCTTTTATTTTGGACAGTTCCATCCCCATATCCCGAAAAAGCAGGATCTGCTGAAGTGCGTCCACTTCTGTCTCTCCATAAATGCGATATCCGGATTCATTTACGTAAGCCGGATGAAGCAGGCCAATTCCATCGTAATAGCGCAGTGTCCGGGTAGTGATTCCTGCCAGTTTCGCCAGTTTTTGAATGGTATATTCCATTTCCATCACCTCCTGATAAGTCCATCTTAAACCTTTACGCTGCGTCAATGTCAAGGGTTTTTATGTCTGTTAATAATAGAATTGTTTAAACAATCTTTAAAACAGACTTAACTGTCTCTCTTTCAAACTTTTTACATTCCGGTCCTTCACGATATCCTTATCTCCCAATGCGCTGCAAAGAAGGGGTGAATTCCTGTCGTATTTTACATTATTTTCTAGGGTGAGTTCCTGATTTAAATTGGCATAACAATATACACAGCCATTTTTACAGGTATTATATAATCCGATATCGATACTGGCAGCGCAGCCGCATTCCAGTCTCTGGTTCTTATCCTTTTCCACCTTAAGAGGACAGTCTATGATCCGGGAAAGCAGTCTATCATCAATACATCTGCCATGTGCGATACCGTATTTTTCAAGATCAATATCCTCTGCGCAGGTTTCCAATGCGATCCCATACCGGGATGCCGTCTTGGAAAATGCCTCCGCCAAATATTCTTTTTCCTCCCTGTCTGCCGGGCGGATCCCCATCTGCTTCATTTTATTTTTCATCTTGGTATAAAAATCCAGATAGCTGAAAACACATTTCTTCGTATAGGGAGCAAGCACTTCCGCCATATATGCAAACTGCTCCAAATGGTACTGTGCTGTATAAGTATTATTGATTATAACCGGATCATAACGCCAGATCACACGCTCTTTTCCGATCATTTCCGAAAGGATTTTAAAGCTTTCCATCCGCTCTTTAAGCGGCGGAAGATGTTCTTCTATTTCCCTTCCGTATGGATTTATGGTGTATTGAAAATAATATGCATATTCCTTAAATTCCTTCAGCCTTTTCAGCATAGGCTTTGGATTTTTCGTCCAAAAGACAATGCCGTCCACTACTTCCGGGGATAAATCAATCCGGCTGATCTGATGGGCATTCATAGGGTTCCTGACCCACACCTGCTTTTCCTGAATCCGGTTTAGAAACCAATCGGTATAAAAAGATGGTATGTCGGTTCTTCTGCTTGCACTGATTATCATGGTCATCCCCCTTTTCGTGAGTAATAAAAGTTCTTTTATATACTGTACTATTTTATGAGGGATGCGTCAAGCCGGAGCATTAGCGACCAGGCAATTATATACTCAGCTATCTAACCGGTTTCTCCTGAATACGACTACAAATACAGCAATCAGTACTATAAAATTCACAGCCGTTATGAGTACCCCTTCCCAGCTGATCCCGTCCATCTTTTCCACAAACATGCTGATCTGATGTCCGTAAGTAAATTTAGCTATCTGTCCAATCTTGTCATTAAACTTTGCCAGCATAGGCAGAAAAGCAAAGATCATCCCAAAGGGAAGTGCCAGGCCGTTTGCAGCCATCATGTTTTTTGCATAGGATCCAATTGCCAGTCCCAGAACTATAGATATCACGCTCCCAACCCCTAACGCTCCCATAAACATCAACATTTCAACCGGTGTATATCCGCCCAGAAATAAAAAAAGTACTCCGGTAACCATGGTGCACAGGAAGACAAAGCCCCCGATGCTGATCAGATACTCCATCGGATTTACATTAGACATAAGAAGCACCCTCAGTGTATTTTTTTCTTTTTCCTCCGACATCATGGATGAAGTGGCTACAATTGGTGTAAAAACACCGTGCATGACTCCAAAGATAGATATGAAAAAGGCACTGTTCCCCATCTCTTTTCCCATGCTCTGGGTCATAACCATTGCAATGATTGGAAATGTAAAAAATAAGATTAATACCTGCATATTGTGTGCCGTATCTTTTATCTGTTTGCAAAACAGTGCCTGTAATGTCTTTGCCTGTATACTCATAGCAGTCTCCTTCCTGTTAACTCCACAAATACCGTTTCCAGATTGGGTTCCGATGAATGTATGGATTCCACGCATTCATCCTGAAAATATCCCATAATCTTATCCGCATTTTCCCTTGTGTTTTTCAGCTTTACCATTGACTTATCTTTACACAGTATCGTAATGATATTCTGTGTATTGTACTTTCTGCATAGTTCTTCGGGTACTCCATATTCTACGATCCTGCCGTCATTTAACAGCGCCACATGGTCGCAGAGCCTGTATGCCTCATCCATATTATGAGTGGTGAGGAATATCGTTGTCCCCTCCTGCTTTAATTCCTGCAAAAGTCCATGAATCGTCTGCGTCACCGCCGGGTCCAGACCGCTTGTGGGTTCATCCAGAAATAAAAGCTTGGGGCTATGAAGCATTGCCCTCGCCAGAACCAGTCTCTGTCTCATTCCTTTGGACAATTTTTCCACTGCCTTTTTGGCTGCATCTTCCAGTCCCACCCGTTTCAGCAGTTCCTCAATCCGATTCTTATCCACTCCGTAAATCCGTGCCGGCAGCAGCATATTATCGTAACAGCTCAG
>NZ_JAWYAJ010000495.1:40479-60360 GCF_034124845.1 Robinsoniella sp. | reverse complement strand
TATCTTCTGGCTCAGATTATCATTTGCTTTATCGCCGTTGGGGTATACTTTTGTAACTTTATCCTGTAAGATCATACTGCCTCCTATGTAATGAAAACGCCTCTACTCCACAGAGCAAATATTTAAAGCTTTTTATTCTTCAGCTCATATGCAAATGCCAGCATGCCTGCAATTACCTCGTAATACTTGGATGGGATCTCCATATCAACCTCCACAGCCTCATATAAGCCTCTTGCAAGAGGTTTGTTCTCTACTATATATAACCCGTTCTCCTCACCGATCTCTACGATTTTCAGTGCTATTTTATCCGCACCTTTAGCAACTACCACCGGCGCCGTATTATTATCGGGATCATACGCCAGGGCAACTGCATAGTGGGTGGGATTACGGATAATTACATCTGCTTCCGGCACTTTCTGCATCATTCGCATGTTAGCCATACGCTGCTGCTTTTCCTTTATTTTCCCCTTAATCTGGGGATCTCCTTCAGTCTGTTTATATTCTTCTTTTATTTCCTGCTTACTCATACGGAGATTCTTTTCGTAATCCCACCACTGGTAAAGGTAATCAAATAGAGCAAGAAACAAAAAGATGATCCCCACCGTATTAACCAGCGATACAATCGTATCCCCGATAAAGGTAACTGCCCCAATGGCTGACCCATCCATCAGCCGGGGGAATTCTCTGATTCTGTCCTGGATCTGCTGGAACAGCATAATTCCAAGTACTGTTATTTTTATCAGCGCTTTGAGCACCTCTACTAAAGATCTGACGGAAAAAAGCCTCTTAAAACCCTGCAGAGGATTTATCCGGTTCCCTTTGAATTTAAATGCATCTGCCGAAAACAGCATACGTGTCTGAATTCCGGTGGCTGCAACCGCCCCTACAATTCCCACCATAAGTATTGGAATTGCAGTGGAGAAGAAAAGTATCAGTCCATTAGAAAGCATCTCTCCGATATTGTCGGGATTTATTACGCTGACACCAGATGCATAGCCGAAAAACGATTCCATGCACCTGGTTATATTTTCATACATCTGCGGCGACAGTAATTTAAGAGCATTAAAGCTGACCAGCATAGTCAATACGGTGACTACATCGTGGCTTTGAAAGACATTGCCTTTTTTTCTCTCATCCTGACGCCGCTTAGGAGTGGCTTTCTCTGTTTTTTCATCTGCCGCCAACTATGCTCCCCCCTTTGCTGCGCTGGTGTTTCTAAACTAACTGCATAAAATTCTGCATTTCCGTAATCATAGTACCGATATAACGGTCAATAAAATCTCCGATAGGCTGTGCGAAAAAGAACATCAGAAGAATTGCTGTCAATATTTTAAACTGCATATTAATCACAAATACGTGAATCTGCGGCACCAGCTTCATTAGGATGCCCATAGCCACTTCCACGATCAATTCTGCCGCTACAAATGGCAGCGTCAGTTTGATGCACAATAAAAATGCTGACGAGAAAATATCTATAAAAAAATTGCTGATAACCGTTAAATTAAAAGACAATCTGCCCAGGGGCACCAGTTCATATGAATAGGTAAATATTTTGATCATGATCAGATGGCTTCCCGTTGCAAAAAAGTACAGTATAAATAAAATTGTCAGGAAGTTACCGATTGACGACATCTGTACTCCCGATATGGGATCAAATATCTTTGACATAGCAAGACCAAATACGGTATCCATCAAATCTCCTGCTACATAGAGCATATAAAAAAAGAAGTAGAACACAAAACCCAGCCCAAATCCAAACGCTACCTCTTTAACCATTGTGGTAATCATCTCAAAATCATTCAGCGAAGCAACTCCAGTTCCATCCAGATTCGGTGCAAGCAGCAAGCTGATCGCCAATACAAGTCCTATCCTGACCCGCGCCGGTACATTTTTTCTGGCAAAAATGGGATTTGCCAAAATCATTCCTCCCATTCTTGCAAAGACAAGAAGGAAGACATTGAAATACCCTAATACCTCGTCCATCATGTTCCCCTCCACATTTCCTTTTCACGGGTTTTTGTTTTTGAGTTACTCACACAGATGCCATTAGAGTAAAAACCTTTTGAAAAAACTCGTCAAATACATTAAACATCCAGGACCCCAAAAACAGCAGCACCAAAGCAATTACAATCAGTTTGGGAACAAAGGTCAGCGTCTGTTCATGTATCTGTGTCGCCGCCTGAAAAATAGCGATAATCAGTCCCACCACAATACTTAAAATCAACATAGGGCCTGCCAGTTCAAATGAAACTAAAAGTGCTTCTTTTAATATTCCAAGTGCATCACCTGTACTCATATTTACCTCCTAACGAAATCCCTGAACAAGCGTCTTAATCATCATGCCCCAGCCGTCTACCAATACAAATAAAAGGATTTTAAAGGGCAGCGCTATCATTGTGGGCGGCAGCATAACCATTCCCATGGACATCAGGGTACTCGCCACTACCATGTCTATTATCAAAAATGGAATAAAGATCAGAAAACCAATGGTAAATGCCCTGTTCAATTCACTTAAAATAAAGGATGGTACAATAACCGTAAGTTTAAGCGGCATGTAACGCTCGGGTCCTTCTCCCTCTTTTATCTCCGGAAGCTTCGTCTTCGATATCTCCATAAATAAATCCAGGCTCTTTTTCTCCGTCTGCTTTAACATAAATTTCTTAATTGGTTCCTGTGCCACATCCATTGCCTGTTCTCTGGTAATCTTCCCCTCCTGGTATGGCTGGTAAGCTTTCTCATTTACCTCGTCAATGACAGGTGCCATAATGAAAAGGGACAGGATTACAGCCAGACCGATGAGAACCTGGTTCGGCGGTGACTGCTGTGTACCCAATGCACTTCTTAAAAATGACAGAGAAATTATTATCCTGGTAAAACTGGTCATCATCAGCAACAGGGACGGTACTACTGCCAGAAACAGAAAAAGGAACAGCACATCCATGGTGTCCATTCCATTTGTTTTGCCGGTTCCATCCGTAACATTAACTGAAATTCCCGAAGCCTCTACATTATTTTTACAGCAAAAAAAGAGTACCACAACCACAAGTAAGGATAAAACTGTTATGGTACCATATTTAATCAACTTCTTATTTGGCAATACTTGGGTTTGCATTATTTCTCCTCACCGTTCTTCCTGTGTCCGCCAAAGCGACCGGTATTTTCTTTCAGCTGTTTTAAAAAAGCAGCTTTGAAATCCATCGTTTCTATGGGACTATCTTTCGTATATGCCGCAAGGTCTTCCAGCTTGGTAATTCCAGCCGGGGAAACCCCTAAAAGCATAATTTTATTTTCAACCTCTACAACAAGCAGATAGCTGTCGCGGGTCAGAGGCATTCTGTCCAGAACTTTCATATTACCCTGGGTCTGCCTCATACCCGTGCTTTTTCCTATCAGTTTTGTCGTATAATATGCCAGTGCCAATACACCGATCAGCACCAGGAAATAAAACAGCATCCTAAGCATTCCTATTCCCTCTTATCTATAATCTCCGTAATCCGTGCAGCGAACTGGTCTTCTAAAACAATCATATCGCCTTTTCCAATATGAACTCCATTAACCACCACATCTGCAGGTGAACCTGCCTGCTTATCCAATACGATAATCTGCCCTTTTTCCAGATTCAGGATATCACGCACTGTACAGACTGCTTTTCCTATCTGCACAGATACATCCAAGGAAATATCCCGGATTTTATCTCTGCTTTCTTCAATTTCTTTTACGTTATACTCTTCTTCCGTTACTTTAAATTCCGGAAACCTGATATTTTTCACAGCAATCGCCTTCAGATTCTTCTCCGTTCCCGGTCTTTTTTCATCCTCTTGTCTGCCGATATCAATTCCCAGACATTCCAGCATCCGTTCTGAGACCACGCCATAGAAGTCGGTATCTATGATTCCGTCCACTTTCATCCTGGCGCTGAATCCAATGCACTGTTCTCCCTTAAATAAAGGCAGCTGCGCATTCAGATCTCCGGATGTCTCTATGACCGATATTCCCAGGAGCTCCTGTGCAACTTTTTTTCCCAGAAACTCCCCGAAGGCTTCTTCTGAGGACCGAAGGCACTGGCTTGTCACCTCACGTAGAATACTCAGTGAAATATCATCAATCCTGCCGCCGTATATATTCTGTTCCGCCCCCATGACCATATTGGCAACCATTTGCGAAGTTTCTTTATGGAACATAAAGAACTGTCTGCTCTTTATGTCACCTCTCTGCAATGATACGCCCACTGCTAAAAAGGGGCTTGGAAATATCTGCTCCAGATCCGTTTCCAGTATCCGTTCAGCTTTTGGCTTGAAAATATGTACTTTCTTACCCAGAAGAACCGTCAAGGTACTGCTTATTGAGGTCATTGCCATTGAAATCAGTTCTGCAACCGCATCCATATCCATCTTTACCATATCTATTCCCCCCAGATTACAAAACTTTTGTGATCTGGACTGCCTTCCTTAATTTCGTACGTCCAATCTTAGCTTTAAAGCATTCCATATCATCAATGACAATATCTATATTACTGTTTATATTTTTGTTCAGAGGTACCACATCCCCCACCTGAAGCCCCAGTATTTCCTGGGTACTGAGCTGGAATTCCTGGATAATTGCCCGCAGTTCCACTTCAGACTCAAGCAGGTGCTGGGTAATGTACCCTTTCCGTATCTGCCCTTTTTCCTCATCCTGTTTTCGCATCTGCTGGGCATACCGGAACCCGAATTTGGAAGTCAGCTCCTCCACATTTGCAGCGGGCATTACCAACTGCAGTCTGGCAGTAAAATCCTGTATATGTACTTCCTCTTCCACTACCACAACCACATCTTCCGGTGCGCTCATCTGCAGCAGATGGGCATTCGTCTCAATCCCTGACAGGTCTGCCCTGATATCCATATACCCGCACCAGGCATCCTGAATAAAAAAGGTAATCTTCTTCATCAGGTATTCCAGGATCGCCTTTTCAATATCCGTAAAGGATCTGGAAAGATGATATCCTGTTCCGGAACCGCCCAGAACACGTTCAATCATAAAAAACCCCATTGCGGGGTCCATCTGGAGCACCATGGGAGACTCATTATAATCCTTGATCCCGGGTATCAGATTAATAAGCCCAAACAGAGATTCATCACTGAGTTCCCCGCTGAACTCTCCGTATCTCCGCTCCTCAATTTTTATAACATTAATCTCACAGAATATCTGCAAAAGCCCGGTGAGATAAGTTGCCAGAGATCTTGAAAAACCTTCATAAAGATTCTCCACCATTCCCATCCGCTCTTTTGTAAATTTCTTCGGAGACTTAAAATCATATGTCTTTATCACTTTCTATCACTTTCCAGCAATGCCATACTCCTTAGCATTTATTCCGATGGATTATTAAGGGCATCCGGTACCTCAACCGGAGACAAGGGATCAAACTCTGTTCCCCCTTCTTTATCCATATCAGACACGCTGAAATCCTTTCCAAGTACTATCATATCTACACGCCTGTTGGCATCTCTGCCTTCCTTTGTTGCATTATCGGCTATGGGATAATTTTTGCCATACCCCCTGGAGATCAGCTTTTTGGGATCAATGCCCATTTGCTCTTCCAGATAAATTGCCACATTATCCGCCCTTTGTGAAGACAGCAGCCGGTCATTTACCGGGGATACCGCTTCCGCAGTATGTCCGTTTATATAAATTGCTAAAATTTCATTTTCCGCCTTTTTGAAACTGCTGCCTAGTTGTGCAATCAGATTAATACTGGATTCCCGCAGCACGGCACTGTCAGGATCAAACAAAAGGTCGTTTTTGAACCTGATATAAACCACATCATCTTCTTTTACTACCGATGCATCAACATTATTGTCGGTAATCGTAGTCTTTATTTCATTTGTAAGCTGTTCCAGTGTCTGTGAAGTCACGCTCTCTGTCTGGGAAGTCACCTGTTCCGGATTATTTTTGTCTTCCGATATAGCCGGCACCTTAAGATCCGGATCTATCTCAGAAATATCTACCGTAGTTTCGATACCCAGTTTTTTCTGCATTGCTTCCGCAACCTTCTCAAGCTTGGAAATATTTACATTGGAAATACTGTACAGCAGTACAAAAAAAGTAAGTACAAGAGTGATCATATCCGCATAGGTATTGAGCCACTCCTGTCCTCCTCCCTGATTTCTATTCTTTTTCCTCAAGCAGAACACCGCCCCTGTCTTTATTTGCCAATCTCCAGTGCTTTCATAGCCATTGCTTTGCCAATATTCAACGCAGTAATATTAGCCTCATAGGCCCGGGTAGCCGCCATAAGGTCCACCATCTCCTCCGCACTATTAACATTGGGCATCATCACATATCCCTCTTCATTTGCATCGGGATGGCTGGGATTATATACAGGTACAAAATCATCCTGGCTTTCCACAACCTCTGAGGCTATGACACCCCCTTTATCCGCCGCTGTCAGCGCCTTATCCAGCTGTGACTGGAAATTCAGCTCCTGTTCCTGCAGCACCACCTGTTTTCTGCGATAGGGATCGCCATTCTCCGTACGGGTTGTATTCTGGTTTGCAATATTCTGCAAAATCACATCTGTCCGGAACCGCTCTGCTGTTAAAGCCGAGCCTGTTATATGTAACGAATTTAAAAATGACATCTCTGCCCATCCTTTCTCCTGCGTATTTTATGTTCAGACTTATATCTCTTTATTTGCCCGTGTTGTTAATTACATATCTGAGACTTGATAAATTGGCAGACATCCTCTTAGTCATGGCGGAGTACTGGTAATATGCTTCCCATAAATCCATCTCTTCTTTTTCAGTACTGACGTTATTTCCATCCGGTCTGGCTGCTGTTGACTGATCCTCACCAATCACCGCTTTATATTGTGCACCGGTCTCATCGGTGCCTTCTTTTGCTTTCTGCATTATCTCTTCAAAGCGAACTGTTTTGGCTTTAAATCCCGGTGTCTCGCTGTTGGCAATATTATGGCTGCTGACCTGCTGTCTGATCCAGGCAGCGTCCAGTCCTTTCCGGAGTGCCTGTGCCGCATTATTTTCAAACAATGACATGTCTTACGTTCTCCTTATCCGTTCTGCTGTATCCTGGCCTGTTTATCCGCCTGGGCAAACGTGTCCTTCAACTCAATGATCATAGGCAGGATATCCTCCAGCTCCTGCGGATCTTTTTTAATATTGGCCTGAATAATTTTATAGTTAAAAAACTCATATAAAGAAGCCAGACTGCCTGCTATCTCATACTGCTGATCCAGCGTAGAGAGCAGATGGTTAAATATTTTCTGGGCACGCTGCAGTGCATCGTTACTGCCCGGAATATCCTTATTTTTTATACAGCCTGTTCCTCTTTCTAATTGTTTAACAGCTTCTTCAAACAACAGCTTTACCATATCTCCCTGGGTCATTGTCATGACAGACTGCTGTTTATATTTCTCATATGGATTTTGCATTTTATACCTCCTGCATATCGCAGACAAGTCTGCAATACTGCATTTATAGTAGTGTGAAAGCGGTTTTTCTTTCACTCTTATACCCCTTGCATACCGCTGATGAGTCTGCGGTACTGCTTCAATAGAAAGTATGGAACGCTTTTGTTCCAAACTTTACCTTTTTAATTTACGAAAATTGCTGGTTGAGCCAGGAGCCCTGTGAATTCATGTTCTGAATCATCTTTTCCATCTGGGTAAACTGCTTCCAGTATCGGTTATATTCTGTAGTGTACTGGTTTTTAAGCTGTGCAATTTTCTGGTCTATTCCTTTAAGCTGGTCATACATGTAATTCATGGTCTCGGTGGTCATTCCGGCAACACCTGCCGTCCGTACCAGAGTACCCGGAGAACCGGAACTCATATTGACAGCTTTTTTTATGTAATCATCCAGCAGTCCCATGATCCCCTGCTGTTCTTCCCCGTTCACGATCTTTTTCTCCGCCATGAACAGCTTCTGGACTCCTTCTATATTGTTGGCAACGGCTTCCTTAAGCTTCTCATCATTCACAACCAGTTTGCCGTAATCTTTATAATTGGAAGAGGTCTCAATACCTATATCATAAATGCCCATTCCCGCTTCATCCAGTTTTGAATAGAATGCCGACCGCATATTGCTTAAAAAGGCTGAGATGTCATCATCACTGCGTACAAGTCCTTTTTTGGCATTCTCTTCCCATAATTTAATCTCTGATTCGGACATTTCTTTCTTCTGTTCCGCTGTCAGCGGCGGGTACTGCTGATACATGGCTTTTTCATGAAGAAGGCTGTTGACTCCATCAATAAATTCATTGTAATCTTTAACAAAATCCTTGATTCCTTCTACAATTTTATCTGTATTGCGTTCGCTTGTCAAGCTAATAGCCGACGTAGTGGTTTCCATTAACTGGATGGTAATTCCGTCCAGGAGAAACTGGTTGCTGTTCCTTTCAATAAGTACTCCATTTACCTCTAATTCTGCATTACTGCCTGCTGTTTCCGTAAGGGAAGCATCCGCAGTATTAAACGTAACGCTGCTGTTTCCAATAAGCTTTTTCAAAAGCGCATTACCATCTGCGTCACCCCCGGACAACGTAAATCCGCTTCCTGTTACACCCTGTATGGATAAAGTTCCGGAGTCATTGTCAAAGGTAACTGTGCCGGCACCAGCATTCTGTAATTCCCTGGCAAAATCTTTCAGGCTCCAGGAAGGGTTTACGGTAAGAGAGGTTCCATTTACATGAATAGTTCCGCCTAACCCAAGATCACTTAATAAAGTATCTTCGTTGGCATCCTGTTTCTGACCTTCATCAAACCCCAGAGCTTCCATCATATTAAAGTCCCCGGTACGGTCAATTTTAACACTGTAGCCATCCTTGGAATGTATGACTGCCTGTCCCCCGTTGATTTGCAGGGAAATATTGGCATTGCCGTCTGCTCCCTTTCCAAATCTGTTTTCTAATGCCTTATTAAGCTCCTGAATAAATTCTGCTTCCGTATACGGCACACCGGCAGGATTTGCGGGAACGGAAACCCCAATCTGCATACCGTTTACATTTAGGGTCATAGTAGCATTGGATTTATCCGTAGTGTCCAGAATTGCGCTAAACAGCGTACTGTCTACATTATTTTTAGCCTTTAATTCATTTGCAGTGACCTTACCTCCCGTCACTCCGCTTCCGCTGCCTTTTCCAAATAATACAGACAGCAGGTTCCCGGAAGTCTGTTCCATTTTAATTCCGGAAATGTCTCCCATCAAGGTGGATTCTATCATAAAGCGGTCTTCACTTGAGGAATAGGTAACACGGACGTTGGCACCGCTCCCATTGATGGAGCCGATTACCTCTGCCAGACTTTGGTTCCTGTCCACGCTAATCTTTTTTCCATTAATAGTAAATTCAAATTTTTCTCCTGCCAACTCCTGCAAAAAGGATACATTGCCCAGTTCCTGATTCAGATTTACTTTATTGGAAGCTCCCTCTGACAGTCCAAACAGACCCAAGGCATCCTCCGGTTTATCTGCATCTCCGGCATTGACAGCTGTTTTATTTACCGTTATGGTATTCGTAGTGCTGCTGCTTCCAATCTGAATTTTCCCTCCGCTTTTCACAGCCTGCACGGTACTGCCGAATACATACTTCAGATTCTGGTTTAGATTATCAATAGTATCCTGCATGTTCTTATCTGCTGTCTGTCCCGGATCATTTGTACCCTTAAATTCAATTGTCTTGCGGACTCCGTCAAGGGTTACGTCAATGGAATAGGTTTTACCATCCAGCAGCTTTGCCATGTCAATGGATCCTTCCAGGTTCCGTGAGACGGGCGTAGTGGATTTGGCTTTATATGCGGTAGCCAGATGGTTCACCTTGATGGACATGCTTCCCGGCGCATTTGACCCCGTAGACAGTACTTTTACAGCAGATGAGCTGCTGGAAGTTGTCATGGTGTTATAAAAGCCGTTTGACAGGAAATTTATATTTTTTGAACTGCTGTATGTGAGATAATTAGTCTGAAAGGCATTTGCTTTTGATATAATATCACGATAAATTTCCTGTTTCCACAAAATCTGCTGCTTTGCCGCATTCTGCTTATCCAGCTTCGACTGCGTGCCCGACAACATACTGTCAACCATACTTGCAGTGTCCATTCCCGAAACCAGACCAGGCATCATGTTACGGCTTTTAGCGCCTGTTACTGTTTCTATTGACATTTGACTTCCCCCTATCTTTTTTCATTATACAGGAATCCTTTTTTCACACCATAATTAAGGTGGCTGTAATATCCTGTCAGCTTTGTATTTTTATTGTTTTCTTTTATTCTGTCCTGAACCTCTGACATTAACCGATTCAAATTTGCAGCAGCCTGCCGGTCCGTTTCCTGTATCATATTGATTATGCTAAAGATTTCCTGACCAATTTCAAACAACTTCTGTAACGACGGTTTCAGGCTTCCGTAGCTGCTGGTGTTTTTCAGTGCAGCCAATGCCTCCTCTCCATCTTCCATGTTCTCTGCTATATGGCGGATTTCTTCATCAATTTGGTTTATTTTCAGTATCAGCTGTCCTCTTTTTTCCAGCGCTTTTTCATACTGGTCTATTTCCGTAAGTGTCAGATTCACAGCCATGCTGCTTTCATTCCGGAAATAAATAAAATACTGTTTCTTCTGTTCCAAAAGACCCATGAGTTTTTCTATTTCTTCCATTTATTCCTCATTTCCCGTATCATTCCCGTTATTATGCAGACTTCTGGATAACTGAAATACTTTTAATAAATCTACTTTATCTGCTGCCTCTTTGTTGTTTTCCACAGTGAGATACAACTCGGTGCGGTTTATTTTTAATTCTGAGGGTGCCGAGATTCCAAGTCTTACTTTATCACCCTTTATTTCTGTGACAAATATTTCAATATCATCTCCAATTTTCAGGGACTCTCCTACTTTTCTTGATAAAATAAGCATCTACTCTTTCTCGCTCCCCCCGTCAAATATAGTCTTTCTGATTGGATAATCCTGATCCAATATGATCTGCATGGCACACTTCATTTTGTGGTTGATTAAGATTGGGCTTTTCAGATTTACCGTTGACTTCCTGAAATCTGACCCCACTACCAGGATCGCCCAGCAGTCTAATTCATCCTCCGGCGCTGCCTGCAGGGTAAATAATACGTCCTGCATTACAACAGGGGCATAATCTTTACAGACCTCCAGCGGGTTTATTAAAATAAAGCATATCGTTTTCTGTTCGATTGACTGCAGCCAGCAGATACCGTTTCCCATATTCCCGTCTGAAACCAATACAAACTGGGTATAATCCTCGAATCCAAAAATAGGCTGTTTAAAAGTTATAATATTTGTTTCTTTGATATCTACAATACCAAAATCTCTGGTCTCAATCTGCATCTAGCTGTTCCTCCCCTGTCCTGCTGTACTAGCGCCTAACGGCGTAAATACGCCGATATATAGTGCCTGATATCGGCGCCAGGTGACACTATATTTCCTGGTAATTAGGGTTTGCGCTGGGCGGTACATAAATAGGATCCGCCACGTACTCAATTTCCACCTTGGGATATTGCTCCACGTCAATGGTCAGATCACCTGGTATATAGGTTCTGTTTGACATGGTTATGTTAGGCGTAAACTCTACCTGTCCCATTACATACTCCAGTTCCAGGCTGTTGGGCTCCCAGGAAATATCGGGTCCAACGGACGGAATAAAACGCTGTTCCGTAGCCACGCTTTTTACCATTCTCTGCTGGTACAAAATGTCCGGAATATTTGCCCCTTTCTGAATCTGAGCCATTTGGTTACCAATCTCAGCATACTGGGCAATGGCATCCAGGGCGTCCTGTCTGCCTGCATCATAGGAATCCTGCATTAACCCCCTGGCAGTGCGGAAACCGGCGCTTTCTCTGGTATTAAAAGTATCTATATTCACCTTTATATTTTTAGACCTCATGTTAAAATGCCCATGAGTTGTGACCATCTCTACTTCCGGAGCCGGAATTTCTGATTCCAGTCTGGCTTTTTGTGATGTCATAGAAAGTTTAATGGGGGTTGTGGTAATTTTCAATACATTCATCTCTCAACACCTCTCTCCTGCAATTACCTCATAAAATCAAATATAGATGCCGGAATTATTTTATTTCCAAGCTGCAGCGTAACCATCCATGCCATTTCATAACCCTTGTTATTAATGGACTCTTCTTCCAGATTTACAGATTCCAGTTCATTCTGATGCTTTTTCAGATTGATCTGATCTGCCTCCAGCCTGTCTTGTGTACGTTCCAGCAGGCTGTCTCTGGTACCAATCTCTGCAATTGTTCCCAACAGAGAATTCTGCCTTTTCTTTAGCTGAGTCACTGTTTTACCCAGCCCCTCAGAATCTCCGGCACGCAGCTGTTTTGTAATATCATCAATCAGGTTGTATATATTATTAGACATTTCCGTACCGTCTTTGTCTTTGGACTTTCCGTATCCCAGAACATCCGCACCGGAGGTAGATACTTTAATTGCTGATTTAGGATCCAGTACACCTCCCGATACCTGCAAACCAAATCCGATGTCCAGATAAATCTCTTTATTCTCTCCAAAATCTGTAGCAGCCGTTGCATCATCTACCGGGACTCCGTTAAACATCAATTTTCCATCCTCTCCAACGGTAAATGGCACATCTTTATTTCCCGACCCGGAAAATAAAAACTTATCCCCAAACTGGGCATTCATCGTCTGCATGATGGATTCTTTCAGACCGTCAATTTCTTTTGCTATTAATTCTTTGTCTACCACCGGGACGTTGTCACTCATTCCCTTTGTCACACGCTCATATATGGTCTGAAGCATGGAACTTACGGTATTGATACTGCTTTCCGCCGATGACAGTTCACTTCTGGCACTTTCAATCGTTCGGATATAGGAATCATTTTTAGCCAGCTGATCCCTGACAACAAATGCTTTTGATGCTGTTGCCGTATCTTCGGAAACATGATTAAAATTACGCCTGGATGAAAGCTTTAAATTAGAAGAAGCGTAATTGGATATATTGCGGTTTAAGCTTGCCATATAGGAATTTGTAAGTCCGTTTTCTGTTATTCTCATAATTACACCCATTGCTTATTGCATATTACACTGCAATACCGCCACAAGCGTGGCTTCCCTTTCCATCAACTGTATTTTCTTAGTATTCAGGCCGTTCTGTTCTATCTTCCTACAACGCCTGTTTTATTTATCAGCATTTCAAGCTGCTCATCCATAACCGTCATTAAACGGCTGAGCGCTTTAAATGCCTTATCGTAGGTCATCATATTAATGCCTTCTTCATTTAATGATACACCGGACACAGACATTCTGTTATCATCCACACTCTGCGCTACCGAAAGGGAAGAATCCAGCCTTCCGTTATTTAACGTAATATCACTTCCCAGAGAAGTGGTGATAAAGGTCACATATTCTTTAAAAGTACCTGTAAACTCGTCATCCACCTGAACATCCTGATCTAAAAGAGCTTTCATTGCCAGTATAAACTCATTATCTGTACCGCCATCCGGGTTTTCCGGTCTTAAAATATATGCCGGATCTTTTGCCCATGCATCACTTACTGTAATATTACCTGCCGTAATAATTCCGCTGTCTCCCTCAAGTAATGTTTTAAACTGGTTTTCTCCCTCTTTTGCTCCGTCATTGGGCACAACCTGGTTAAATGCCTGAGCAAAAGCATTTGCCAGATTATCCAGCTTTTTCTGATAATACGGAATACCCTTGCTGAGTGTATTGTCACCGGTGAGCATTTCTGTAAAACCGCGTAAAGCCCCGGTATCCAATCCAATTCCCGTGGAATCGCTGATCCAGCTCATGGAGACTCCATCATCGCCCAGGCGGATCCCATCACTGGTATAAGTTCCGCCAACCGCATCGATGATGACTTTGCCGTTAAACGTAACCTGGACACCGCCGTCTTCCCGGGGCTGTACTTTTACATTGCCATATCGGGAAAGGTCATCCAGCAATACATTTCTCTGATCCATCAATTCATTGGGACCATAATTAATGCCGTCATAATCAGGGTTTACAAATACCTCTTCCGTAATACTTTTATTCAGCTGGCTGATCTGTTCGATCTTCGCATTTATATCTTTCACCGCAATCGCCAGGTTCTCTTTTTCCTGCTGTGCAATTGATTTTAACTTCTGGTCGTATTGGTTCAGCGTGTGCGCCACTCCTTTAAATGCTGTCATAACTATGTTGGCATGGGTAGCATTGTCCGCATTGGAACTGAAATCGGTCAGCGCATTAAACAGGGTCTTTAATGCATCCTGGATTCCCGTTCCTTCTACTTCCGGATCACTAATCGCAGCCTCAACTTCACTTAAAATAGATGCCTTCTGATCATAATATCCCACATCCCCATACTCTTCCCGGAATCTGGTATCCAGAAATGTGTTCCGTATCTGCGCCACTCCCTGTGCCTGGACTCCCTGCCCTGCCATAGACCAGGAACCGGTTGGATATCTGGATGTTCCCGTACTGCTCATAGTAGATGTATCCAGCCGCTGCCTCGTATAGCCCCGGGTTTTAATATTGCTCATATTATGTGCCGTTACATCCAGACCTTTCTGGTTTACCATAATACCTCTTTTTGTAGTCTCCAGCCCCATAAATGTAGGTCTCACATCATTCACCTCTGTTCTTTCAAGTTTTTTCTATATCTTCGTATTCCATACAGATCCTGTAGCTGCTCCGGACTGTACATATTTATTTCCTGCCTGGCCGGCGCCGCTTCTTGCAAAATCCCTGCTGTCCGTTTTTGACAGCGCATCCTGTGCCAGCTTGATTGCTTTCTTATTCAAAAACCGGATATTGCCAATCGCCTTGTCCAGCCGTTCAAAAAGACTGCCAAGGACTTTCCTGTCTTCTCCCTGATTTTCTTCCACAAGTTCCCGGAATGTTTTTTCCAAAATACCAAGCCTCATGAATGTCTCCATTCTCTGCTGCTCCATATTGGCAATCTGTTTATCCAGTGCCTGCTGCATAACAATGGCACCTTCCACTTTTCGAATATCACCGGATAGGAGTGCATCCAGCTTTTCTTCCTGTTTACATTCTACCTGTTCAAAAAAACAGGTATATACTTCCATAAATTCAATCAGTTCCTGCAACTTCCGTTCCCATCCTTTCTCATATTCCGCTTAGCAAACGCCTTGCGATATCCTGTACATTAATCTGATAGGTACCATCCTGAAATTGCTGTCTGATACGCTCTACTTTCTCGGCACACCCGGCCTTTTCCATTTCTGCTTTCAAGCTATTGGCGTGCATGGATGCTTCCTGCCTTTTCAATCCTTCTCCGCTAATCAATATCTCATCATTTCGCGATCCAGAACCGGATGTTCTGGATACCTGCTGGAACTTTTCTGTCTCTTTTGCTGTATTTAATACTTTTTGATAAACTGAATAATTTCTGCTGATTTTCATTTCCATTGCCAACATCCTTTCTGAACTATAATTATCCTATACTATTTATCGAACCTTTCTCGTAAAAGTTTATACCTATTTGAAACTTTTTCCTTATTTTCTTTTTTAATTACTCTCTATTGTAAATTAATTTTAAGCTTGCTATAATGATTGTCAAGTTATGCAGATATTTGACGAGGAGGTTTCATAATGGCAAAAACAATTGTTGTTTCCAACCAGAAGGGTGGGGTTGGCAAAACAACTACTACAAACGCCCTGGCGGTTAATCTCAAGGCAAGAGGATTCCGGGTTCTGGCAGTGGATCTGGATCCACAGGGAAATCTTAGTTTCAGTATGGGTGCAGATACAGAGAACAGCGCTACAATCTATGACGTTTTAAAAGGGGAATTAAAAACCCAGTTTGCAATCCAGCGAACTGCCCTTGTAGATATTATTCCATCCAATATACTGTTAAGCAGTGTAGAGTTAGAATTTACAGGGAACGAAAGGGAGTATCTGTTAAAAAACGCCCTGCATCCGGTGGAGTCTATGTATGATTACATACTGATTGATTCACCTCCCGCCCTGGGTATTCTGACCGTAAATGCTTTTACCACATCCGATTACGTAATTGTACCTATGCTTTCAGATATTTTCAGTCTTCAGGGAATTACACAGCTCTTTGAGACTATTGACCGTGTAAAAACATTCTGTAATCCTCATATCACCATGCTGGGTATCCTTTTGACAAAGCACAACCCCAGGACACGCTTCAGCGTTGAGGTAAAAGGAACGGTGGATATGATTTCGGAAAGTTATCAGATCCCGGTTTTTGAAACGTTTATCAGAGAAAGTGTGGCTTTGCGTGAAGCCCAGTCCCTCCAGCATTCGATTTTGGAGTATGCGCCAAAGTGTAATGCAGTAATTGATTATAAAAATCTGACTGAAGAAATCTTAGGGAAAGGACTGTAATTATGCCAAAGAATAAAAATGAAATTGATAAAGAAATGATGTATCGGAAAATAATGCCTACTTCCGTAAGACCTATGCAGTCAGCTGTTCAGAGCCCGGATACTTCAGTTGATGGATCTCCATCATCCGCTCCAACCGCCCCCAGTCAATCTCTCACTGAGACATCAGCTGCTAAGAACGCCTATCCGCAGCCGTTGCTCAAGAAGAATACTTCCGGCGTAAGACTTCGGGAATCTCAGAATATGGTTCTTGTAAATGTAATGGAAGAACTGGTTGTCTCCAAACTGGACGCTACTCTCATGCGTTTTAATTGCTGTAAATGCAATAAGTGCAAAAAAGATATTGCAGCGATTGCCCTAAACCGCCTTCCGGCAAAATACATTGTAATTGATGAAAACGATACCGTGAAACGCAAAGAAGCAGAGGATAAATATGCTTCAGATGTGACCGGTGCACTGGTACAGGCTATTTTAGCGGTAAAAAAAGAACCACGCCATTGATGAATTTAGATGGTACTTAAAACATAATTAATTGCTCTAATTACTCTGATTATGCGTTCTAACCAGCAGCGCCAAGTATAAAAAGCTGTGCTTCTGCGGCATGAAACCGCAAAAGCACAGCTTTGTTTTTATGTAGCTGATACTTCAATATGATTATCTTAATAACTGTAATACAGACTGAGGCTGCTGATTTGCCTGAGCAAGCATTGCCTGAGCAGACTGCATAAGAACGTTGTTCTTTGTGAACTCCATCATTTCTTTTGCCATATCTACGTCACGAATACGGGATTCAGCTGCTGTAATATTTTCTGTTGTTACACCAAGGTTGTTGATGGTGTGCTCCAGACGGTTCTGAACAGCACCTAACTGACCGCGGGTATCGGATACCTGGTTGATCGCATCTTTGATTTTATCAATTGCGCCTTTTGCAAGATCCGGTGTGTCAATTTTAAGGTTCTGGATTTTGAGGCTGGCAGTATCCATGCTTTTGATGGAAACTTCTAACTGATTATACGCTGCAGAAGTTTCTCCAATCTGAAGCTTCAGACCTGTTCCAGCTCCACCGCCTGCTGATGCTGTAACATTTGCCGCTGTACCAAATTTTGCTACAAGGTCTGTCTGAAGATTTGCAACTGTACCAGAAGTATCTGTTGTGATAAAACTAATTTTTCCTAAGCCAACTGAAGTCAAATCAACATATCCTTCTACACCCTTTACACCAGGTGTAAAAGCACTACCGTCTTTATTCTTTACATAGTCTGCTAAATTTAATGATGTAGTAGTAGCATTACCATCTGCATCTGTAACAGTCACATCGAGATTGCCACTGGTCGCATTAGCAGCCATCTTAACGGTACCGCCGATATTGGTAAGCGTAATGCCTTCAACATCTGTTACTGCAATTTTAGCTGTGGTAGCAAATGCAGTATTTAAAGAAGCTTTATCATATCCTGCAAGATCTGCTGTAGCCTGTCCCAATTTACCATCTAACAAGTTAATCCCATTGAAATTCGTACTGCTGGAAATTCTGTCAATTTCTTTCAGCAATGCGTCCATTTCATCCTGGCTTGCCTTACGGTCAACCTTATTATCATAAGTACCGTTGGATGCCTTTGTAGCCAGCTCTGTCATACGGTTTAAGATAGAGTGAACTTCCTGTAATCCACCTTCAGCTGTCTGAACAAGTGAGATTGCGTCCTGGGCATTTGCAGAAGCTGCTTCCAGACCTTTGATCTGTGCTCTCATTTTTTCAGATACAGCAAGTCCTGCTGCATCATCGCCTGCACGGTTAATTTTAAATCCGGATGATAACTTCTCAAGGGATTTGCTGGTTGCGCCATTGTTTCCTTTTAACTGTCTGTGTGAATTTAAAGCCATAATATTGTGTTGAATAATCATAATATTACCTCCATGTAATTTTCCGGGAATTCCATTTCCCTCTTTATTTTTATTCTTTCTGACGGATGGGCCCTATCCGCGCTGAGTATTAGGAATCTCTATCCTTGCCACTCTATCCTAATTATCGAACTTTCTTCACATTTCTTTACTGAAATATTGCACAATAATTTTATTATTTTTTGGTAAACATTAACAATAATGTGCATTCTCACAAAATTAGAATCATCCATATAAACCTTCCTGAACGTAAAATTCCTCCAGCGACAGTTTATGCTTTTTTAAATACTTCGCTGCCTTTTTTCCCACATAGCGAAAGTGCCAGGGCTCGTAATCAATTCCTGTAACCGCCTCTTTTCCCTTGTCATACCGCAGTATAAAACCGTATTTGCAGGAATTTTTTCTGAGCCATTTACCTTCCGGTGTGTCAGCAAAGCCTTCATCCAGGGCTTTGTAATCCCGGGAATAGATATCAGCCGCCAGTCCCATTACATGCTCACCGGATCCAGGAACGGAAATTACCCGTTTAGCCAGATTATACGCTTCCTCTTCCGTCTTTCCGCTGTCTATATAATATTGTTTTTTCTGCTGAAACAACTGCTCCTGTTTTTCAAAAGACCTGGCACCGGAACAGACGATCAGGTTCATTCCCTCTTTTTTTGCCCCATCCAGCATTTTCATAAGTGGTTCCAACACACGGTTGTCAATCGTCTGATCCGTATCCGGTATGGAAACCTCCCGGAACTCATATCCATCCGGAACGGGATATTTATCATTGGTAAGTACCAGACTCCAAAGATCCTCTTCCTCAATTTGGAAACCCGTGGTATCTGTTTCTGTAACTGTTCCTGTGTCTGTTCCTGTGTCCATCCCTGCGTTTTTACCGCTGTCTTTTGTCCGTGATCCTGCTGTTTCTTTAGGCTCCGTCCCGATCTGCGTATTCGCCCCTTGATTCATCTCTGTCTCAACCTCAGATGTCTCCCGCACTTCCAAAAGGGCCTCTTTCTCTTTCTGCATGCTGATCTTTGTGGAAATATACATAAATACCATAACGAGAAGAAAGGTATAGATCAGTAGTCTTCTATACCTTATCGTTTTTCTATCCTGCCGGTCCATTTTCATTATACTGCCTCTTTATCTTACCCTCTTTAACTGGGCATTTTGTCTTTTCAGAATAAAACGATAGAGTAAATCCTCCTGGAGAACTGACATATCCTGAAATTCACATCCCATGCCAATATCATCGTTTCCAAATCCTACTTTCCTTCTCACGATACACCTGTATAATACATCTGCCCCGATTGCAGGTATCTTTATACAGAATTCTTCTCCGATGGGCATTTCCTCCGGCACCTTCACCAGGATTCCTCCAAGGCTGATGTCCACCAGCGATACACACAGTCCTTCCTGCTGATTACCATCCTCTGACTGGGCAGGTACATAGACAGCCTTTGGATCTGTACTGTAGATAAAAGCCTCATCGCTTACCGTGATGCGGAAATACTCTCTATGCTCCTGATTTGTCGCCTCATTCAGATTAATAATACGAAGCAGATTTTTTGTAGAAATGTAAATATTTCCAATCAGAACGCGGAAACCCAGTCTGGAATTATAGATCTCTATTTTAAC
>NZ_JAWYAJ010000495.1:0-40469 GCF_034124845.1 Robinsoniella sp. | reverse complement strand
CCAGTTTGTTATAGTTGATTTCCGGGAACTCGTTTCTGCTGTCACTTATATCTATGTAGCTGTCTCTGATCTTACGCAAGGTACCCATGGTAAGCAAATCATTTTTTTTGGTTTTGATTACGCAAGAGGAATCTACATATCCTTCTGGTATTAAGATCATCTGCCTGTCTCCTCTGTTTTATTCGTCTCATCCGGCGTACCTGACCGAAGTTTTGTTGAAATCAGTCTGGATCGTACGGATTGCCTTACTGGTTCTTTTCCTGTTTCTTGTTGGGATCCTTGTTGGGATCCTTGCATAGATCCTTGCTGAGATCCTTGTTGGGATTCTTGTCTGGGTTGTTTTTTTGTTTCTTTACCTGGCTGCTTATATTCTTTGGCAGTATGCCTTTCTTCACGGCTGTAATACTGTACTTCTTTTCCTTTTATGGATTCCGACACTTCCATCAGCTTGCCGTAAATCGCCGCTACAACTTCATATAGTTCTACCGGAATATCACATCCCACCTCAAGCATACACAGCATGGATGCCGTGCTGTCATCTTTATAGACAGGTATCCCCTTTTTTTCAGCAATATCTATAATTTTCTCTGCTACATTTCCATACCCGGAAGCGATTACAACCGGCGCAGTATCCTCGCCTGCATTATATTTTAGCGCCACCGCTTTATTTTTCTTATATTTTGACATCCACACCCGTCCTCTTATAGGGAAGATCCTTAAACACATCCATCAAAGAACGTACCTTCTCCATTTTATCAATATTGATTTCTTCCATCTGGTATCCATGTTCCTTTGCAATGCCCGTAAAATCACCGGTCAATTTCTGAAATATATTCAGATATTCCGCCGGACACAGCAAATTGATGCGAAGCCCTTTTCCTTTTGACCACAATTCCGCCTCAAACTGTCCGATTCCATTAATATCAAAAGAAATTAAAATATGAATGCTCCGTTCCCCATCAGAACTTCCGGCAGCACTCTCACGCCCATCATTGGGATCAATCCACAACTCTGAAAAGATATTCATTCCATGATAGACTACCGGAATCACATAATGTAAAAGAGGGGTATAGTTGCAGGGAGAAGACAGCAAACTGGTGATAATTTTTTCAATTTTGTCACCATTCAAACTGTTCATATCGGTTTCCTGATCCTGCTTTCCAATAATATCCGCAAGGATATTCATAATTCTGGACCGGTTTTCATTGCGCGCTCCACCAGCAAAGGAGTCAATGTATTCCCGAATGAGTTCTTTTAAATGTTCTTTATTCTCTCTCCCCTTAACATGCACCAACACATTAAGAAGCGCCTCATTGAGATATACGGGATTATCCTGGAACCTGGAAAGGTTATAAATAATAATAGGAACCACTTTTGCAGTCTGAGGAGTATAGAGTATGCTTCCTTCTACCTCTCTGATGATTGCCATAATATCCTGTTTCAGTTCCTGAAAATGTTCCATATTTTCCGGCCTGCGAAGCATTGCTGCAAAGTCCTCCAGCCTGGCTGACAACAGACTGTTTCCACGCATCTGACCTGCCAGATATTCCAGACTGTTGGCAACAGAGTCCATGACATCCTGTTTTGCAATTGTTCCGTTTACCGCTTTCAGCAATGAAGCTATTTCCATTTTCAGTCCCGGGGATTCTCTTAGCATAGTTCTCAGAAATTCAAATAGTGCACCTTTAAATAAGGTGGAAGAATACTCCTGTTTTAAAAGTTCTTCTACTATCTGATCCGGGTTTATCAGCAGTTCCCTAAAAAGCTGCCTGATCTCCTGGGTTACGGTGTTATTATTGACGGGAAGAAGGTTAATAATTTCTTCCAGCATGTAGATATTCTTAAGATAATTCACGGTCACTGCAGGATCTTTCAGCAAATCCATCAGCGTCGCAGCACCAGTTTCATTTTTCAGGATATTATGATGTCCAAGCAGCCCGCTGCTTTCCGGATTCTTTACAACATGGTTAATCTCCTGCAGGTCAAATGGAATAGACGGATCCTGTGCCGCTTTATTCGGCGATATTACATTTTTGCCGACTGCCGGGGCAGTTACTCTTAATATGTCTGCCATAATCCTCTATTCCTCCATTTATACGTATCTTTTATGACTCGTTCTCTGTCAAATCTCATGTCCGGTCTTTCCTTACTCAATCTAAGTGCCGACCGGCACTTAGTCTGTTAAAAAGTTCCCCTTTTTATCTCTCCATCCATATAATAGAACATACACATGGACTCTACCCTTTTAATAATTAACTTGGATTCACCCATGGTAATAACCGTTCCCGGATAAACCAGATCTGCCTCCAGCCTGCTCTTGCCCACCTGCATAACCAGCTGCTCCAGCTCCTGCCGCCTTTTCTTTAACTGGGTTATTTTCAGACGGTTTACCGGAATCTGGATTTTAAACTCACTTAACTGCAGTTTCTGCGCTTCCGTCAGCCTTCCTGTCTCTTCCCGGTTCGTAAGGTATTCAACATTTTTCACGCAGTCCTCATAGCTTCTCTGTATATTTTTCAATTCTTTCTGGACTTTAGCTGTCTCTTCCAGCAGCTCGGGAGTGATGCCCAGAGCCACCGCCGTACTGGTCTGGCTCGCCGATCCCAGATTTTTTACTCTCAGTCTGTTAAAAACCGCACAGCTTCCTCCGATCAACGCTCCCCGTCTGCCCATAAGGGTCAGATCTTTATTACAGGATACTCTGGAATTAATGATATATTCTGCCTGAATACTGCCCTGCGCCCTGATGGTACTGTCCTCCAGAAACTTTCCGGTTATATTTCCCTTTGCCTCCAGAATGCCTTTTTTCATTCCCCGCATCCCTTTGTGAAGTATGATATCTCCCCCGGACTCCAGATGTGCACCTTCCACAATTCCGACTACGGTGATATCCCCTCTTGCCTTTACGGTGTAACCCTCGAACACATCGCCTTTAATATATACACTGCCGGAAAAATCAATATTTCCTATGGAGTTATCCACATTACCCTCTACCGAATATACATTCTCTACCTGGAAACGTCCCGACCGGAACGTAAGGTTTCCTTCACAGGATGCAACTAACTTTAACCGGTCTTCAGAATAAACAATATTCCTGCCCTGAGGTATTTCCGGCATTTTACCACGCTGTCCATGAACGGGTCTGCCCAGAATATCCATGCCGTCCTCTGGTTCTGTAGGCCGGGTTATTTCGCACACTACCGTACCCTTTTGTACGTTATGGATCAGATTCAGATTTTTAAAATCAATTCCTCCATTGGATTTGGACGAAAATTTCAGCTTATGTTCCCTGGGAAAAAAATCCTTGATTTTCCCATTGCTTCCATCAACCGGGGGTTTACCCGCTGCAATTTCGAATAACTGTCGGTATTGCTTTTGTTCTGCAATCTCTGTTATCTTTTCCCGGTTTATGCCAAATACGATTCCCTGCCTCAGCAGCTCATCTTCGATGTCCTGCTGTTCCACATCCGGTCCCCCTCTTAAGGGTGGATGTACATACAGAGTTGCCCGCATATCTCCATTTTCGATTACAACCTCCACAGCTGCCGGCCTTGGCATCAGATCCTCTTCCTGCGGGTCCGGAGACTCCTCCTCATTGAGTATGCTCCGTATCCGCTCCTGGTCTTTATCGTTCCAGTCCTCAACCGTCTCAATAAGGTTCTCTTCCTCATGCACTTTCTCATGCATATTTTCTTTTTCCATCTCTCATACTCCTCAATGCTCGCAGGAACGTGTTAATATTGCGCCCCGGAGCGTGCTTGCCGGCAAATCTACCTCAAATTATTGATCATTTCTTCTACCTGGTCTGCAGTCTGTACAATCCTGCTGTTCATTTGAAAAGCTCTTTGAGCCTGTATCATATCAATCATCTCTGAACTGATTTCTACTTTTGAGGATTCCAGGCATCCACTGAGTATTCTGTTTACCGCACTGTTTGGGACTATGTTCCATCCCCCGGATGTCTCTGTCTCGGCAACCTGGTTGTCTCCCAGCGGTCTCAGCCCGTAAGGATTTTTGAATTTATACATCCCGATCCGTCTGGTGATCCCCACCAGATTCGGAGTATTCGTGCCATTGTACATGGTAATCTCAATACGTTTCTGAGTAGCGCTTAACACATAGCTTCCATCCTGGCTCATCAGGTAATATTTGTCGTCATTCCCTTTTCCTACCCGGAAGGAGCCGTCCCTGGTAAATACCGGGGTGTTACCTCCATTGTCCAGTGCAAAATAACTATCTCCCGCAATGGCAAAGTCCAGGTTTCTTCCGGTATTTTTCAACAGTCCCTGTCCAAACATATAATCCGTATCTGTAATTCTGGTTCCATGTCCTGTCTTATGCTCTTCTTTGGTATTCATATTGGTATATAACAGGTCATTAAATGACGGTGCAAGCGGCTTATACCCTACAGTATTTACATTTGCCATGTTATTTGCCGTGATATCCAGTTCCTGCTGAAAAGCTTTCATTCCAGTCACAGCAGAATAAAATGCTATATTCATCTTTTGTCCCCCGTCTACAATTTTCCAATCTCAGAAGCTGTCTTCTGATTCATCTGGTCAATAATCGTCAATGCCTTGCTGCAGGATTGGAATGCTCTTTGTATTTCCATAATATGTGTCATCTCATCATTTAAGTCCACATTAGAACCCTCTATGGAACCTTGTACCGTATCCGGATATACACGCACCATCTGCGCCTGTCCTCCCGCATACAAACCATTCTCAAGCGGCGTAAGGTTAGCTTCCCCCTCAGGCTGTACAATCTGCAGCTGATCAAGCAGGTTGCCATAAGAGCCATAGATATTCCCGGTTTTACCTACTACAAACTCACTGTTTCTAACCTGAACCGGTCCTCTGTCTCCCAGCACGCGCCCTGCTCCGGGAAGTACGAGATACCCCTCCTCGTCCATATCAAAATTTCCGTTTCTGGTGAGATATTGTCCGTTTTCTCCCTGAATGGTGAAAAATCCCTCACCCTCGATTGCAATATCGAAGGGCCTGCCCGTCTCCTTAATATTGGTTCCATCAAAATTTGTCATCACTTCTGACACCACTGAAATTGGAGAGCCGGTTCCAATATCTGTTTTCTGCTGTCCCTGTACCCTCTGCAGCTGTGTCTCAAACGCTGTTCCCACTACTCTTTTAGCACGAAATCCGGGAGTATCCTGGTTCGCCATATTGTTCGCACTTACATCTAAGGAACGCCGGTTCATTAACATTCCGGATGCTGCGGTATAAAATCCTGAATACATTTTTTACCCTCTCATATATTCTTCCATAATAGTTTTCAGTTTTAAGATTGCCTTGGTATGTATCTGGCAGACACGGGATTCACCGATTCCCATAATCTTTGCAATTCCTGCATACTTTATTTCTTCATAATAATAAAGGGATATAACCGTCTTCTCTTTATCCGATAAGCTGTCTATTCCCTCCGCAAGTATGGTCTGTATCTCCTGCCTCATGAAACTGTCTTCCGGCTTTAAATCCATGTCAGTCATGGGAAGCTCCTGTTTCATTGCCATGCCGGTAACCTCATTCAGCATTCCCTCAAACGAAAGAATAGCACTGTTATTAATATCCTTCATATATTGATTCAGCTTATCTGCATCAACTCCCATATAGCCGGATAACTCCTCTAATGTGGGTTCACGCATTGACTGGTTCGCCAGATGCATATATGCCTCATTAATCTTTTTACCCATATTTCTGGTTCTATGAGGAATGAAATCCTGTTTTCTGATATAGTCAATTAAAGCACCTCTCACGCGAATGTAAGCATAGGTTTCGAATTTAGCACCTTTCGAAGCATCAAACCGCTCCATGCACTCCATCAGCGCCAGAACTCCCTGGTTCAGAAGATCCTCTTCCTGTCCGGTACTGGCGGTGACTCCTCTTAACTGAACTGCAGCAGAACGGACGATATAGAGATAGGACAGCACAAGCCGGTTCCTAACCTCTAAATCACCACTTTTTTGATATTCCAGCAGTTCTTCCATAGAATCTTCTATATATGCCTGCTCCATTCTCTCATTTTCACCTCTTTTAATTCAGTGCAATACTTCCCAATGCCTGAATCTGTATATTATTGTCTATCTCACTAAAGGACACTACCGCCACATTGGGATAAAACTGGTCGATCAGTTTCTTAAAATATATTCTTACAACCGGAGAGGTCAGAATAATGGGAACCTGAACCAGGTCTTTGATCTTATTGATCTCATCAGTTACGACAGATACAATTCCCTGGATTGTGTTTGGATCCAATGCCAGGTAAGAACCAGTATCTACTTTTTTTACGGATGACATAATCATAGTCTCTATTTTTTCATCCAGACTGATGACTTTCATCTGCCCCGCTTCGGAGAACCGGTGGGAGATGGTACGTTTTAACGCCTGTCTCACATACTCCGTCAGCATGTCCGTATCTTTAATCTGATTCCCATAGTCACTTAAAGTTTCCAGAATAGTTTCCATATCTCTTATCGGTACGTCTTCTCTCAGAAGATTCACCAGAACTTTCTGGAGATTCCCCACCGTAATCACTGCCGGTATTGTATCTTCTATAATGTTGGCATTGCTCTTTTTGAGATTTTCCAGTAAGTTGTTGACTTCCTGTCTGGTCAGTAATTCGTGCAGATGCTCTTTAATAACCTCTGATAAATGTGTGATAATAACAGAGGTGGGATCAATTAAGGTATAACCTGCAAGCTCTGCCTGTACTTTTTTATCTTCACTGATCCACTTTGCCGGAATATGGAATGCAGGATCAATGGTGTCTATACCGCTGATTTCCTCCGCCATGTCTCCCGGTGAAAGCGCCAGATAGTGGTCTGTCAGGATATCTCCGCTGGCAACCTCTTCTCCTTTCAGACAGATGCTGTACTGATTGGGATTCAGCTGACCGCTGTCCTTTAATCTTACGGATGGAATTACAAATCCAACCTCTAACGCCATCTGTTTCCGGAACATAACCACACGGTCAATAAAGCTTCCTCCGCTTGCTTCATCCACCAGAGGGATCAGGCTGTAGCCAAATTCCATTTCAATCGGTTCCACATTCAGCAAACCATATACATTTTCTATATTCTTATAAAAAGAAGCTTCACTGGTCACTTCAGTTTCAATAATCCCCTGTTCCGGCACCTCTTCCGTCTGCTTCTGACGCCGTCCCAGATAAATACCGCTGCCGATTAAGACCGCAGCTATAATCAGAATCTGGAACACCGGAAATCCCGGTATCAGGCACAAACAGGAAACTGCACATCCCGCCATAATCAGTACCCTGGGCTGCGCAAGAAATTGCCGGCTCACCTCTTCACTCAGATTACTTTCCGAAGCGGACCTGGTTACTACCATACCAGTGGAAACAGAGATCAGCAATGCAGGAATCTGGGACACCAGTCCGTCTCCAATCGTAGACGTGGTATAGATCTGCATAATTTCCTGAAAACTTCCCTGGTTATTCATAAAACCTATAATCAGACCGCCTACAAAGTTGATCATGGTAATAATAATAGAGATAATCGCATCCCCTTTTACAAACTTTGTAGCACCATCCATAGACCCAAAGAAGTCAGACTCTCTTTGAATCTTATATCTTCGCTCCCTTGCTTCCTGATCATCGATCATTCCTGTATTCAGATCCGCATCAATCGCCATCTGCTTTCCCGGCATTGCGTCCAGGGTAAATCTGGCTGCAACCTCTGCAACTCGTTCGGAACCTTTGGTAATAACAATAAATTGTACCAGTACAATAATCAGGAATATGATAAAACCGATCACCGCATTGCCACGTATTACAAATTCTCCAAAGGTTTTTACTACCTGGCCTGCATAACCATTGTCAAACAAGATCTTTCTGGTGGACGAAATATTCAGTCCCAGCCGAAATAAAGTAGTAATCAAAAGCAGAGAAGGAAAGATTGAGAATTCCAGCGGCTCCCTGATATACATGGTCATACACAATATCAGAAAGGATATGGCTATGTTCACAATAAACATAAAATCCAGCACAAAAGTCGGCAGGGGAATTATGATTAAAAATATAATTCCTATGATTCCGGCTGTTATGATATAGTTAAAACGTTTCAAATCATTTCACCATTTCCAATAATGTTTTTTGTGTTAATAATCTCTGTGATTCTGACGCCGAAATTGTCGTCAATTACAAGCACATCACCCCTGGCAATCAACTGTCCGTTTACAATAATATCTGCCGGTGCATCTGCCTGCTTCTCCAGTTCTACAACGGTACCGTTGTTAAATCCAAGAATGTCTTTTAATTTACGCTTTGTTTTTCCCACTTCAACAGACACATTGAGGGGTACGTCCATAATTAAATTAATATTGCTCTGATAAGGCATCTCCGGTGCTTCACCCGTATTTCTGGTGCCACGGCCTGCCCCTGCCTGTCCGATGATTCCGGATTGTTTATTGGTACCCACCAGGATATCAGCTTTTCCACTTGCCGACAGCTGTGATTCCTCCTTAGATTCCAGCTTCTCTTTTTCTTCTTTCGCCTCTACTTTTTCGCAGATGCTCTGGGCTGCATCCAAGGACAGGATCTGAATGAATTCGCTCTCAATCATCTCCTGAATCATTATTTTATAAGTAATAGTTAGAACCTTACGATCCCCTTCTTCCCCAAAGACCTGGGCAAGTTCCTGATCTTCCTTTCCAACCATGGATTTTACATCTGCAGACTCCATGGTACAGCTCAGGTACTCGGCAAGGGCCGCTACAGAAGTTTTCATCATCTGATTCATCACTTCATTTGTGGCACTCAGCGCTACCTCATCGAATTCAAAATCAGGCTCCGGAAGTTCGTCTATTCCCATGAGTTCATTCAAAAAAATCTGAACATCCCTCTGCCTGAAAACCAGCATTGTCGTACCTGCTGCGTTAGAGGTCAGGCAGCTTTTTACAAATACCACCGGTTCCAGTATGGAATACTGCACCTGGTTCAACGAAACCTCTTCCACTTTTGGGTCATATATTTCAATCTTAGATTTTATTATTGATGATATCGCTTGTGATGCAGACTCCATATAGATTTTTACCAGTTTCGGGAAATCCTGTTTATCTGCCAGTTGAATACGCTCCGTTTCATAGGACATATCTGCTTACTCCTTCTTTGCTTTCCTGCTTCTGCTCTTTTTTTCTTTTGGCTCCCCGTTTTCCTGACCCTCTTCTTTAGCCTTTCTACTTGCGGGTAGTAATTTATATAGCTTTTCTTCGATAAATTTGGGGTTATCACCTTCCTGTATTGCAATAATCCCTTCCATGATTAAGTTCTTACATAAAAATTCCTCATCATGCCTTGCTTTTAATTTTGTTGAAATTGGCAAAAATATTATGTTTGCCAAGATAGATCCGTATAATGTAGTAATCAGTGCTGTGGACATTCCGGCTGCCAGAGTATCTACATCAGACATGTTTCCTAACATCAGAATCAACCCTACCAGGGTACCAATCATACCAAATGCCGGTGCAAAGGATGCCCCTTTTTCATAGAATTCTCTGTCCAGAGCATGCCGTTCGTCCAGCTGCTCCAGTTCTGATACCATTAGTGCCCGTACTTTTTCTACATCCACGGAGTCTACAACCAGCATGAGACTGCTATGTAAAAAAGGATCTTCGATTTCATGAAGCTTGTCCTCGAGAGACAGCAGTCCCTTCATACGAGCCTCCAACGCAAGTTCTACTATTTTGTCTATATACTGTTTCGGATCATATTTACGAGGTTTCACCAGTATTTTCAGATGTTTGCCTACTTTTAAAAAGTTCTTGCCCGGAAATGAAATCATCATTACGCCGATGGTTCCGCCAACGGTAATAAAAATACTGGACACATCAAAAAACGCTGTCATATTTGACCACATTACCTTCATGGTTTCCTGATCAAATACCATTCCAAGTAAGGTACATAGAACCGCCAGTACAATTCCGACGATTGACATTATATCCATAACCTTTTTCCATCCTCTGTCATTTACTGAAATTCTTTATCTCCGCGGGAGCGTTCATATATCTTCCTGCGGAACATGATTACCTTTTCGGTAATTTCCTTCATACTTTCCTGCACGATCAGATATCTGCCGTTGGTCAGCAGTATTGTAGTATCTGGATTTTCTTCAACCATTTCGATCAAATCACAGTTGAGCATAAACTTGTCTCCACGAAGCTTTGTTAACTCAATCACATAATACTCCTTTCCAACAGCAGCCTGTCTGCTATTCTTATACTTATGCCCCTTGCATACCGCTGACAAATTTTTATCTCTTCAGATTAACCAGCTCATTCAGAATCTCATCCGATACCGTTATAATTCTGGAGTTTGCCTGGAACCCTCTCTGGGTAATAATCATATCTGAAAATTCTGAGGAAATATCCACATTTGACATTTCCAGTGCCGCCGCCTGAATTCCTCCGGAGCCATTGATACCCGGCTGTGTGCGGGAAGCTCTTCCTGAGTTATCTGACTGTGAGAAGTAGGAATTCCCCACCTCCTGCAGTCCGCCCGGATTTTCAAAGGTAACCACGTCTATTCTTCCCAGCTGAAGCCTTCCAAGGTTCGGATGAATAGCCTCAATTACACCGTTTGATAAAATGGATACGCTGGTACAATCTTTTGTAGTCTGAGGTCCCCCCGACGTTCCCTTTGTAAGCTTAAAGGTTCTCCCTCCAAATCCGATATCCCTGGATACAGTGGACGGGCTTGCTGTAGCACCGGCAATTGCCCTGAATTCGGAACCGTCCACCAGATCCTGGTCTTTATTTTCACTTTTCCAGGCACTTGTGATAGCACCAAATCCACGATGGGACATTTCAATATACTGACCTGTGCTTTCAACGCCATTTTCATCGACTTCTTTCAGCAGTACAGATTTAGCCGTTGTACTCTTGGAATTTACTTTTCCCACAAACTGCCTGCCATCTCCCAATACCGCAGTGATCGTCCATTCTGCAAGAATACCCGCATCTTCATCAGCCGGAGTATATTTCGCACTGAAGTTCACATCTCCCGTCCCGTCAAACATGGGGTTGCTGCTTACCGACTTGGGCAGCATTCCGCCAAAGATACCGCTTGACTTTAAGTTCTGAGGCAGTGTCACGGTTCCTTCTTTCACAGCAAAGTTCTGCCCTACAATTTCTTCTCCGGTAAGTCCGCCAGCCGGAAACAGGCTGTCACTTGGAACTGCCATAATATTGAAGTTTCCGCCCGGATGGGTTTCTCCATTGTTCGCCTGGGCAATTGCTCTGTTCATTTTCTCCGTAAAGTCATCCAGGCTCGTAAATATTGCCGCTTCATTTACACGTACCGTAATCGTTGCATTTGTTAAATCTCCGGATTTTACAACTACATCGGAGCCATCCGGCAGTTCCGGATCCAGAATAAAGTTAAACGCAACATTGGCATCCGTTGTAGCCTTCTCAGAAGAAATCTGAAAGGATACATCATTAATTGTCTCTGTGGTATCCGCTCTTGTAGGCTGTACAGACGGAACATAAAGCTGCAGCTTTTCTGATCCTGCGGCTTTTCCCAGCGGATTGCCGGCAACACCTAAGATGATATTTCCATTTGAATCCGTCAGATTTCCCGCACTGTCTATATTCAGTGCGCCTGCCCTTGTATAATAGATATTCCCGTCTGCATCCTGTACCTGGAAAAATCCTTCGCCTGCAATCGCAACATCTAAGCCCCTGTCCGTTGCCTGAAAAGTTGAACGGTTCATATTCAGATCAATACCTCCGATCTGGGTACCGAATCCCACCTGGCTTGCATTAGTTCCACCGGAAACGGCAGTTCCTCCCGTAGCATTATTTACAGTCTGGTAGAACACATCCTTGAAACTGGTACGGCTGGCTTTAAATCCATAAGTATTTACATTTGCTATATTATTACCGATAACATCCATCTTTGTCTGATGGGATTTCATACCTGATACGGCTGAATATAATGACCTTAACATATTTCTAATCTCCTTTTCTTACCGCTCTGTCCTTCCGTCGTTCGGGACAGATGTAGCCTCCATAAGGTCCGGCTAAACTAAAACGGTTCCATCAATATTTGTAAACACGGTACCTTTCAGGTTTTCCTGATTCACCACCGTAATCACTTTGTTATTCTTTACGTTTACCACAAATGCTGTTGAACCAACTAAAATCAGCGGATCACTCAATCCCTTCTCCACTGCAAGCTTCAACCCTTCATTTAAACGCTCCATATTCGGACTGGAGACATTTACGTTTCTGGAAATCACTCTTTCCATTGCATGTTTGGTGAAAACCAGCTGGCTGTCTTTCTCAATCCGGCCTTTTAGTATTTCCTTAAATGACTGTCCGTCCGCCTCTGTATCCATGTGGCCGGCAGCTCTCTTTTGTTGAACCTCCCAGGGTGATCCAGTATATATCGTGTTATTCAACATCTTATTATATAAAAATTGATCCATACACCGCTCCTTACCTATGACTTCCTTGGGATAATGATTCGCTTATTCCGTAACCCGTTTAGGTTCCGGCTTCACTTCCATAATCTGGCTCAGGTCAAATGTCTGATCTCCCACCGAGAATTTAAATTCATTATTTACAAAGGAGATTTTATCCACTACTCCTTCGGTGCGTTTAACAGAACCGCCCACTGCTATCTTCGCAGCAACTACCGTCTTGCCTACCAGGGATGTAAGAAATGTAGTCTTGGAATTGTAAGCCATTTCCTGCATTTGCTGCATGGTAGTAAACTGCGCCAGCTGTGTAATATACTGGGTATCATCTACCGGATTCATAAAATCCTGGTTTTTTAACTGGGCAATCATTAACTGCAGAAAATCATCTACCGACACATTCTGGTCAGAATCATCTGCAAATACCGCATCTATTACATTTCCCTGTGTATTTGTCTTACCTGCCGCACTATTTGCCCCATAGGGATTTGCGTAACTGGAACCATCAAAATTTACTGGCATATACTGTCCTTTCTATTTTTTATTATTTTTTTGATTTTGTGTTTTCCTTCTGGTTTATTTCCTGTTTTTTATCACTTTCGTTGATCAAATATATGTATTCAGCATCTCCGTATCACCGGCATACACGGGCTGAAGCCCTATCTCAGAAACAGCCTCGTAAATATCTTCGTCCTCTGTCCCATCCTGTCTGACAAAATGGTTTCTTCCTGACATCTGATTTTGCTGCTGGTAAAAACTCTGCTGGTAATTGGTAAATTCCATTCCTCCCGTGCCATTATGGTAAATTTCCTCCACCTGTGCGTTAAACGGCTGGAGCGCCTCTTTTAAGTTCACCAGTTCACTGCTCAAAAGCTTTTGCGTCTCTGCATTGGTCACACCGATACTCATAGAGATCTTACCTCCGGCGGAAACCATATTTACGATAATCTCACCCAGACCTTCCGGTTTCAGCTTTATCGTAAAGTGCTGCAGTTCCTTTTGGATTCCCCGCTCAATGCCGCTTTTTACCTGGTTTAACAGTGCTGTGCCCTGCTGTTCTCCCAATGTCTTCTGAATGCCGGTATTTCCATAGAGATTTTTGCTGATTACCCTGCTTTGGTCCAGATACATTCCGGAATCCACTCTTTTTTGCAGTTCCTGGAAACCGGGCTTCTCCTCTGTCTTCGCCGTTTTATTGATCTCTGCCTTCTCTTCCGGCTTTCCGCCCGTACCGCTGAACCCCTGTGCACTCTGTTCTTTCCCCGCTGTCGTTTCCCCTTCTTTGGATACCACTGTCATGATTTCCCGGGCTGTGTTTCCGGCCTCTGTACTTCGAATTGTTTCACCGCTTATGGCTCTGTCTGTGTTCTTTGGCTCCAGCCGGTTTCCTGTAACAGGCACTTCATTCTGGGTCACCGATGCCTCAGGTATCCGCTTTTCTCCCTCTTGTACATTTACAGCCTGAGTCATCCGGGGCGCATCCTGAACCCTGAGCGCCTCTGCCAAACTGTCTGCATCGATTTTATTCTGCTGCGTCACCATTGGTATATCCTGCTGTACCTGTGCCTTTTCATTTCCGGTTATGAAGACTTCTGTTTCGCTTAACTTACCGTTTTGCACCAGGTTTACAGCAACTGTCTGATACCCGCCTTCATTTTCCGGAACGCTTTGTGCGCTAACCTTTTCCCCTGATTCGGGAGGGCATACCCCATCCGGATTCTTGAGTTCAGGCTGCATTGCCTCTGCCGGCTGCTCCTGTTTTGTGTCTCTTGCCGCTTCTGCTTTTTCTTTCTTCTGCTCTTTTGTTTTCTTCACTTCTTCTGGTTTCTTCTTTTCCGGCTCCCTGGGTTTGTCATTCTTTACCTCAGGTTTTTGAGCCCCGGATGCTTTTTTAAATACATCCATAAAAGTTTCCACCGGTTCCGGCTGGTTTTTCTTCGTTCGGCCTCCCGCAGCAAAATCAGCCATATTCACTTTAAATACCACTGCTTATCACCTCCTGCACCTTCTTATCTATTTAGGAAACGCCCTGCTTTACAAACTTTCCGGAAATGTACTCTAATACGTTTTCCTGTTCTTCCTTTGCAACTGCCTGGCGGTATTCCTCCCTTTGTTTTTCTTCCAGCTTAGTCAGCTTGGATACTTCTTTAGATGCCTCTACTACAATCTGCCGCTGCACTTCAATTTCCGTTTCTAATACACTTATCTGCCGTTTAATATCTTCCAGGTGGGTCTTTCCGTTTTTTATCATCATGGTAAATGTATTGATCCGGTAAATCGTTGTTCCCTTTCTGATTTCACGGTCCATCTCCCAATGAATGTCCTGGAGCTGAATTTTAATTTCTTCCTGACAGGCTGCCAGCTCATTTCTCCTTGCCTGCAGCTGTCCCATTGCATTTTTTTCTTTCTGCAGAACTTGTTCCTGATAGTTCTGCATCTTTTTCAAAGTAAATTCAAACTTCTTCATAACCGCCCTCTTATTCCACCAGGTTTATCAACCGGATTACGGTTTCTTCCAGGGTAAAAGCCTCATTTGTTTTTTGCTGTAGGAAATCATAAACCTTGTCAATATGCAGCATTGCCTCATCCAGCTCTTTGTTGCTTCCTTTTTTATATGCTCCGATAGATATCAGGTCTATATTCGCCTCATAGACGGAGAGTATTTTTCTGAATCTGGCGGCTGCCGCTTTGTGTTCCGGCAGCGCAATATCATTCATCAAACGGCTGACACTGGAGAGAATGTCAATTGCCGGATAACGGTTTCTCGCCGCTACTTTTCGGGATAACATAATATGCCCGTCTATAATTCCTCTTACTGTATCTGAGATCGGCTCGTTGGTGTCGTCTCCCTCTACCAGTACGGTATAAATTCCGGTAATGGACCCTTCCTCAAAATTACCTGACCGCTCCAGCAGTTTCGGCAGATCGGAGTAGATAGACGGTGTATATCCCCTCGCCACCGGAGGCTCTCCTATACTGAGCCCAATCTCCCTCTGTGCCATGGCAAACCGGGTAAGGGAATCCATCATCAAAAGTACATCCATTCCCTGATCTTTGAAATAATCTTCAATTGTTGTTGCCCTAATCCTACATTTGGAACGCATCATAGCAGACTGATTAGATGTAGCGACTACCAGAACTGACCTGCGGGCGCCTTCCTCTCCCAGATCCCGCTGGATAAATTCCACCACCTCACGGCTTCTTTCCCCTACCAGTGCAATTACATTCACATCTGCTTTAACATTTTTGGCAATCATCCCCATAAGGGTACTCTTACCCACACCGCTCCCTGCAAAGATGCCCATTCTCTGACCTTTACCGATCGTCAGCAGTCCGTCAATTGCCTTTACCCCCATCTGAATCGTCGTATCAATTCTGGGACGGAGCATGGGATTGGATTCTTTTCCCGTGATAGAGTAAAACCTTTCTCCCCTGATTGGACCTTTTCCATCTATCGGCTGTCCAAGGGCATCTACCGTTCTTCCGATTAAATCATTGGTCACCGGTATTCTCAGTTTGTCTCCTGTATTGCTTACGGCGCTGCCGTATCCGATTCCCTGAATCTCATCATAAGGCATTAAGAGCACCTTATTTTCCCGGAATCCAACCACCTCCGCATATGCCGGGGCAGTTCGGTTTGGGATTTCAATTGTACAGACATCCCCGATATTGCAGACAGGTCCAATGGATTCCACCGTCATTCCCACGATTTTGTCAATCTTCCCCATCTGTGTATAGAGATTTGCTGTCTTTATTACATTCATTACTTTTTCAATGTTCCGCATATTTCACCTGACATATTAGTCACTCTCAAGTTTTTGAAGCTGTCTTCTGAGATTTTCGATCTGAACGGAAACCGATACATCCATGATTCCTTCTTCTGTCTCAATCCTGCAGCCCTCTTTTTCCATGCCGTTGGTCTTTATTCTTATATTCCCGGGAATCCGTTCCCTGACAGAATCCAGTTCCCATTCAAGTTTATCTATCAGTTTCGTCATTTCTTCGGATAAAACAATGTTAATCTGCCGTTTATCTTTTTCAGCCAATACCGCAGTCTTCACCAGCTCTGCCATCTGGGTTTCATCCTCCTGTATACGCATACTCATAATCCGTGATGCGATTTCCAGAGACATATCCACAACGCTCTTTTGAAGGCTGCTGCTGCTTTTGGCAACCTGATTCTGTAACGTCTCAAGTGCCCTATTCAATTCATCCAGAGAAGCCGCCACCTTCTCTTCCATCTGGCGGATTCCTTCTCTTTTCCCTTCTTCAACCGCCTGCTTTTTTAATCGTTCGGATTCTTCAATTGCAGTATTTACAATGGTATCCCGCTTTGCATAAGCATCTTCTAAAATCTTGGCCACAGATTTTTCAGCTCTCTTGGTTGCTTCAGCCAGTAAATCCTCCAGCTCTTCTTCCGGACCTGCCTGGTTATCTTCCACCTGCCCGTTTACGATGGTGATTTCTTCCGGTATATCCTGCTCTTCTCTTTTGTATAATTCAATTTTTCCATCTTCCAGGATGGTGTCTTCCGACTTAATAATCCTATACAAGAATGTCATCCTTTCCATCCTTAGAAATTACAACTTCTCCTTCTTCTTCCAGCCTTCGGATTACAGCCACAACTCTCTGCTGTGCTTCCTCCACATCCCGCATACGGATATTGCGAAGGTATTCCATATCTGTCCGAATTGAATCCCGCATTCTGGCGGACATATTAGAGAAGATAGCATTTACCACTTCTTCATTGGCAGCCTTTAACGCCACTGCCAGATCCTTAGAATCCACTTCACGAATAAACCGCTGTATAGACATAGGATCCAGGTATGCAATATCTTCGAATACGAACATCAGCTTCCGTACACTGTCTGCCAGTTCCGGATTCTTTATTGTTAATTCATCAAATATATCCCGTTCTGTTCCACGGTCTACATGGTTCATAATATCTGCAATATAGTTCAAGCCGCCCACTTCCATCATGTCAGCCATTCCTGTTGTATCCAGCTTGCTCTCCACCACATTTTCTACAATTTTTATAAAATGGGGCTGTGCCCTTTCCATATTAGCAATCCGCTCTACCACATCTACCCTGACTTCTCTGGGAAGACTGGCAATAATCTGAGATGCCTGTTCTGCATTGGCATAGGACAGGATCAGCGCCAGCGTCTGCGGGTGCTCGTTCTGAATGACAGTCATAAGGCTTTTATAATCAACTTTCCGAAGAAATCCAAACGCCTGGGTCTTTAAGGTTCTCCCTACACGTTCCATAAGATTATTCGCCTGCTGGGAGCCAAACGCCTTTTCCAAAACGCTTTTTGCATAGTCCATTCCGCCCTCAGTGATTATCTTCCGCGCCATACAGCATTCTGTAAATTCTTTTGCTATAGTATCCAGTTCATCTTCTTTTAATCTCGGCATCCTTGCCAGTTCAACCGATAACTGTTCTATTTCACTTTCTTTTAATAACTTAAATACAACTGACGCATCATCTGTTCCCAAAATGGAAATAATGGCAGCTGATTTTTCCGCCAGGCTCCTTCCCTCTAAAGCCATCTTACTTTTCATCCTCCTTCAACCAGGAACTGAGCATGGCAGCAACAATCTCCGGATTGGACTTTGCAAATGACCGCACTTCCTCTGTAGGCGCTTTATTCAGCTTAACTTCCTGGTTAATTGTATTCTGTACCGCATCTTCTTCTGCACGTTCTGCCGGATCGGTACCATCCGCTGTCGTTTCCGGATCCAGACTGACCGCCAGTGCCTCTTTGAAGATTTCGTCTTCTTCTTTTGATATCTTTTTCCTGCGGCGTACCAGCAGGCATAACAGCAGAACGATCAGCAGTACTGCTGCCACCCCGCCTCCAATGACAATCCGGTCATCTAAATTACTAAATATTGATTTTGGTTCTTCCGGTTTTGCAGCCGGTTCTGTCTGCTTTGTCTCCTGTATCTGCTGGAAACTTGTCACAACAATATCAGCCGGATCAATATTCGCCGCCTTCGATGCAGAATTGATTAACTCCTGCCGCTTCGCATCGGTCAGATTATTGTCATTAACCGTTATTGCCACCGTAGCCTTCTCCAGCTTGACATTATCTTTTTCAATTTGTTTCTTTATGTAACTTACTAAGTAATCCTCACTTCTGGAATAGTCTCCGGTTGTTTTATCCGCACCGGTATTATCCCCATTTGTATAGGTAGGAACATCTGTATTATTCTCTTCCCCCGCAACAGCCCCGGCTGCTTTTGCTTCTTTGTCTGTCAAATCCCGATTTTCTTCAAAATGTTCCTGTACCCCCTTATTATCTTCGGAAGGAACATATTTTAAATTTTCCGTAAGCATTTTATCATAATCAATCACTACGGTAGCCGATACCCGGAATTGATCCGCAGGGTAACCCAGGGACATGACATTGCTTATTTTATCTTCCAGCTTTTTTTCTACTTTTGATTCAAAATCCAGGCGGTCCAAACCATAGTAGCTGCTGTCTTCACCTTCATTTGCAGCCAGTTCTTCCATTGTATCGGAGTTTACTACCGTTACCTTATCCGTGGTCAGCCTGGGTACACTGTTTGCCACCAGATTCTTGATAGCCGTCACTTTTTCCGGTGTTAGAGAAAAACCCGGAAGCAAATTCAATGATACCGATCCCGTACTCCCAGACTCATTATCATCCCAGACATAATTACTTTCATCAGGTACATTCAGCGTAACAATTGCTTTTTTAATCCCCTGCATATTATTTAAAGTTCGTTCCATACGATCCTGAAGGTTCAAAAGCAGGTATTGCTTCTTCTCGAATTCCGTAGTTGTAAATCCTGTATTGTCGGAAAATATATTAAATGGAAGTGTTGTCTTTGGATAACCAAGCGCAGACATATCCAGCATAATATCACCTAATTGTTCCGACGGAACCATAACTTCGCCTTCCGCATTCCTCTTTGTTTCCACGGAACGGCTCTGTAAAACTGCTAAAACTTCTGTATTCTCTTCTCTGCTCATACCGGGAAACAGCACTTCATAGGACTGGTTATTCATATTCAGTGCTACCGTTAATCCAATAGCCAGTATAACTATTCCCGCCAATACCCCGATTAATATCTTTTTCTCTTTGCTGCCCTTCTCTAACAGCCTGCCCAGGCTTTTCTGATTACCTGCCTTCTCCTTTATCTTATCCACTGCACTCATTTGCTCTCCATCATTATCCTATCTTTTTCATATTCCACGCCTTTATTTACTTCCAGAAACATGCTCTAGACCTGCATTCCCATAATCTGATTATAGGCTCCTACTGCCTTACTCATAAGCTGTGTCGTAAATTCCACTGCGGCCGCACTCTGTTCCGCCTGTATCATAGCTGTATGCAGATCATCCAGTTTTCCCGTTGCCAGCAGCACATCTGTCTCCTGCGTTTTCTTAACTTCATTCTCTGTATTCTGTATGGCTTCTTTAAAAATATCCTGAAAAGATTTCCCCGTCTTATCCTGGACGTTTCCATTATCCGAGGGCTTATTTATTTCTTCTAACGATTTTACTGGCTCCATTCTTGTTATTGGCACTAAATACATATCTTCTCTCCTTTACACCGCTTCTTATTTATTCCATTAGAGTAAAACCCTTTTTTACATCTTCGCTCAATTTCGTTAACCTTCCAAGTCACATCCGACAATAATTACCAATTTTCGCATAATATTATTAATTATACCATATAAAATTTAAGAAAGACATCATTATTTTTATAAAATATTACTATATTCTTCCAATATTTTAGGCCTTCTGTATTTAATTCGTAATAAAGATTTTTTTTTACAAAAACATACAAAATTTTGTTCTGCTATATATTTTATTTTTTCTTATTCTCCATCACAAATAAGGTTCATTTCATGCTGAAATTAAAAGTTATCCACATTTTATTCAAATAAAGTAAATATTGTATCCACATTTTCCACAAAAGAGTGTGAATTGTTCACAAAAAAGAAAGGCATGCTAATATCTCAGCACACCATACTTATCATTGTTTCATTATTAAATTTTCCCTTACATCCTCCCAGCCAGTACAACACTGGCAATAATACCAGCAAGCGTAGCCACCAGGGCTCCTGCCAGAGTATATCTGGTCTTCTTTACTTTCGCTGTCATAAAATAAACAGACATGGTATAAAATATGGTCTCCGTACAGCTCATCATAATGGAGGTAAGAATCCCCATTGCAGAGTCCGGTCCATATTCTTTGAAAATATCCAGAACCAGTCCTGTTGCAGCGCTGGACGAGAACATCCTGACAATCGCAACCGGCATGAGCTGGGGCGGAAATCCTACATTTTGCAAAAGCCCTCCCAGCACACTAGACAGCATATCCAGGAATCCGGACGCCCGCAGAATTCCAACCGCTACCATAAGCCCAATCAGCGTAGGCATGATCTGGATTACTGTGTGGAATCCATCCACAGCACCTTTTATAAATGTTTCATAAACATTTTTCTTCATTAGCAGTCCATATCCCACGATATAAAAAATAACAAAGGGAATCATAAAAGTAGAAAGAAAGACGAGTACCTTCATCCGTATCTCCTGCCTGTACATCTCTTACTCACAGCATATGAACGTTTTTCTTGTTTTATGTCCCATGAAATCGGGGTCATCAGAACTTTGTCTAGAACTCTTCCACCTTTGATATAAACCCGGCAAACAATTCCGGAATATCATACTTGTCACGAAACAGATAGCCTCTGCACCTGAGACGAACCCATTCTCCATTCCGGTTTTTAGCACGGTATACGACATTATGGGTGTCTACCCTTCCATCGGCAATTTCCTGGTTTGCCTCCAGAAAACATTTTTTATCATCCGGGTGGATAAAACTCCCCCAGACTGCTGCTGCATTGGGAATAACCTGTCCTGGAAGTCCAAATTCTTCTACCATAGCCGCAGAGTACCGAAAAGTTCCTGTTTTCATATTACCCGCATATATGTAGTCATCTGTACTTTTCATCAGAGCATCATACAGATGCTCCTTATCGTAGTCAAAATCCTCTACCGCCGCCTGATACTCACTCCGGCTGCTGCTCAATTTTTCTTCCGCCTTCCGGATGTGATACACCTTTTTCTGGCGGTACATTTCCTCATCGGCAAGGGAAATTACTTTTGAGACTGTAAAATTGTCCCTTCCTGATATTTCTACAATTCCAAAGCAGAAGGATACCTCATAGGGAATATCCTTTTCCTTTACAATTTTCCTCAGGTCCTTTTGGATAGAACGGACCCGTCCGCCTGCCTCGTCCAGACCGATACCCGGAAAAATAATTACAAATTCATCACCGCTGAGCCGAAATGCCATATCCTCCGCCGTTAAATTGTCCAGTGCTGCCTGGGCTATGCAGGAGATACTTTTATCCCCTTCATAATGTCCGTAAAGATCATTAATCTGTTTTAATCCATTGAGATCATACAGACAGACGCACAGGGACCGATCTGTACCCTGCAGCTTTTTTAAAGCCTCCTGCAGTAGTACTTTCCCTGCACGTCTGTTAAACATCCCGGTCAATTCATCCGTACTGGCGATTTCCGTAATGCGCTTAAACTCGGTAATATCCACGGAGTGTTGCAAATGCACCAGCCTGCCGTCCGCCCATTTAATCAGGCTGTCATAATTTTCATAGATGCGTCCCGTTGCCGTATTTTCCTCCTCCCAGATACAGAAAGGCGTTTCGCTTTCCTGCTCCAGCAGACGCGCAATCGGGCAAAAGGAACACCTTTGATTCATTCCCCGCTGCAAAACCTGCCAGCAGATCTTACCTTCCGGATTCTCCACACCAAAGATCTCCTGCATGTTTTTGCTCATAAAAATAATCTCATCTGTTTCAATATCGCTGACATACAACACAGCATTCATATTATTTAACAACGAGTCAAATACGAAGCTCTGCATATTCAATGCTTTTCTATCATCTTTGTCCATAGAAAATCCCCTCTGCCTGTTATTACTGCAATGCGGTTTATGACCATAATTCAATATTTTTATTATACCATGGAATGATAAGTCCTACAATAATATACGGGTAATTTTCCGTAGGGCATTTGCCGTACCGTTTATTCCTTCACTGCTCCCGCAGACACACCTTCTAATATATATTTCTGGAAGAATATATAAATGATAATCGTAGGAATCATGACGATAATAATGCCAGCTGCCAGCCGCTGCCACGATCCCTGCTGCGCATTGGCAAAGTTCATCAGGAAGGTTGTCAGGGTTCTGAGGGAATTCTTCGGCATATATAAATACGGAATATACATGTCATTAATAATTGTAATTGCTTTGATAATGACTACTGTTGCGGTTGCAGGTGCCAGCAGCGGGAAGATGATTCTTCCAAACAGCCCAAAATATCCGCATCCGTCCAGAAGAGCGCTCTCATCCAGGGAAACCGATATCTTGGATATAAACTGCCGGTAAATATAGAGCTGCATCAGATCCGAAGCTACATAAATGATGATTGGCGCTCCCAGTGTATTATAGGCACCGATTCCCTGAATGATCTTAAACCTTGCAATTTCAGTTACAAAAGTAGGGATCAGCATTCCAAGGAAGAAAAGAGCAAATACAACTTTCTTAAAGCGGAATTCAAAGCGTTCCAGAATAAATGCAGTTACAGATCCCAGCATAATATTGAAGATAATACTGATAATTGCAATTAAAAAAGTGTTCTTAAATCCTACTAATAAATATTTATCTCCTAATACCCTTTCAAAGTTTTCAAAGGTAATTTTGTCCAGTGCCGGGAGCAGCAGGGGGGATGTCTTAATCATATCACCCCTTGTCTTCAGTGCCGCAAACAGCGTCAGGAGAATGGGGAGCACCACAATGATGACCATTCCGATACAGATCAGCTGCTTTGCGCACTGGGTCATAATTTTCTTAGATTTGCCTGATGTCATACTATTTTCCTCCCTTTCTTCTGACTTTCAATACTTTTTCCGGTTTGGGTTTGCCGATATGAAGCACTCTGTTTTGAACTACATAGATAATTACAATTAAGACCATAATTGCAACCGCCATAGTAGATGCCAGACCAAAGTTGTTAAAGGTAAATGCCGTCTTAATGGTATACAGCGTAAATGTGGAAGAGGCATATCCCGGACCGCCCTGAGTCATTACAAACGGGATATCGAATACCTGTAATGCACCTCTGATATTGTCAAACAAGATGAAGTCCAGAACCAGAGAAATGGATGGAACCTGAATGTAACGGAAGATCTGGAATGCATTTGCACCATCTACATTTGCCGCTTCTACAATATCTTTGGGTACGGACTGTAATGCGGCTATAAACAATACGATATGGTAGCCGCTGAACTTCCACAAAGATACAAACGCCAGCACAAAGTTCACGATTTTCGGATCGGATAACCAGTTTCTGCTCAGTCCGCCCAGATGAAGTACTTCTAATATAGAATCAAATGCTCCGTTTACCGGGGAAAAGAAGTACGAAAATGCATAGGCAATTGCCACACCATTGATGATATATGGCAGGAATACGATGGTCTTATACGCCTTAGCCGCTCTTAACCTGGAGGTTAAGATGACGGCAACCGCCATTTCCACCGGAATCATCAACAGATGGACTGCAAAGTAAATGCCGTTGTTGCGCAGTGACAGCCACAGGTCTTTATTTTTAAACATAGATATGTAATTTTCGATTCCAATAAAATTGCTGTTTGCTGAGTACCCGTCCCAATTTGTAAAACTCATCCGAAATAAATCCACCGCCGGAAATACAACGAATGCTATGAGTAATACCACCGGAACTAACAGACTCAGAATGATAAAGCGATTCCTTTTTTTCGTTAAACTATTCATGAGATCCCTCCATTTCTATTTCACACACACGCTTATCTGCATAAAAAATGCTGCCCCATCACAGACTGTTGCAACAGTTGTGCTGAGGCAGCCTATTTCTATTTATTTAATTCCTAACTTTTCTCTGGCTGCTTTCCATTTTGTGTTCAGGTCATTTAATGCCGATGGAAGATCGAATCCGCTTACCAGCATTTCAGCCCCTAATTTCTTGTAATCAAAGGTTGTCTCTGCTACCAGTGCGGTAAAGTCATCCCCGCCGCCGTCATACATAACCAGTTCTTTGTCCGGCTGTAATTCGTCAGCCTGTGCAAGGATCGGGTCTTTGTCTTTCTGAACAGTCTTCATGGTATTGTCATCCGCCTGGGATTTGATGTACTCCGGATACCATGCATCACTGAAATAGAACTCTACGAATGCCTTAGCCAGATCAGGGTTCTTTGCATGTGTGGTAATTGACATGAAGTTATCGCCCTGTGTGATTGCTCTAAATGGATCTTCGGCCGTATCTCTGGTTGGCAGATAGAAGGTTCCCAGCTCATCTGTGCTGTCAGCGCCTTCGGATATGCTGGTAAGTGCCCATCCGCCGGATGCAACCATCGCTGCCTGTTTCTGGGCAAATAATGCAGTTGCCTGATCATTTCCGATACCTACCGGGTCTTTTCCAAATACACCGGAGGTGAATAAGCTGTTAATCTTTGTATATGCTTTGTAGAAATCAGTTCCTTCTGAAAAAGGCTCATCCTGAGCAGCCATAGAATTCCAGTTCTGTCCGTTTCCGCTTTCCAGTGCCGGCATAAACTCTGTAAATGGATATGTAGGCCATTCATCCTTGCCTCCCATTGCAATTGCCATAAAGTCACCGTTTTCTGCTCCGAAATGATCCTGCAGTTTCTTGGATACCTCTTCCAGTTCTGACCATGTTGTGGGAACTTCTACGCCTGCTTCTTTGAACATATCTTTCCAGTAATACACGTATTCAGCCGTCATTTTTTCCGGAAGTCCCAGTACTTTGCCATCTACCGCGTAGCCTTGTGCAATGTTATTATTCTTATTCGCCTCTGTGTCGGACAGGTCCACTAAATAATCTTTAAATCTGGACAGGGTAAAGGTCTTGTTGAACATAATGTCCGGAAGCTGATTTGCGGATGCACGCATTTTCATTGCATTCCAGTATTCGGAATCATCTTTTAGTTTTTCAAATTCAATGTTGGCATCCGGATATACTTCCTGGAATTTACCAGCCAGATCCAGATCTTCGAATAACTGCATGGATACATTATCCCAGAGTGCAACCACTAACGTTCCGCTCAGTTCTGTATTTGCATCTGCTTTCTCTGTGTCATCTGCTGCGGCTGTTTCTCCTTTTGCTTCAGTTGTGCCTGCCTCAGAAGTCCCTGCTTCTGTAGTCCCAGCCTGGGTTGCTGCCTGGGACCCTTCTGTTTTTCCAGCCTCTGTAGTACTGCTGCCTGTGGATCCTCCGCATCCTGCCAGGATGCCTGCAACCATAGATGCGCAAAGAAGTACGCTTATTATTTTTTTCTTCATTATTTGTTTCCTCCCTTTCACTTTGTAACTGTATTCTACCATTTACCCTCAATCCGTACTATGCACAAAAGTTTGATTTCTTGATACATTATCAGATGATTGAGGGTATTTGATTATCTCTTTGACCTGAATTCTTACTTCACCTTATACTTCTTTACATTTGAATCACTTCCATAGTAATTCTTTCCCTTCGTCCTGATGAAGGTACGTACTTTAAAACGATAGGTTTTTCCTTTTTTCAGTCCTTTAACCACTGCATTTGTTTCTGAAGATGTGGTTACTTTCCGGTAATCTCCTTTACCGGTCTTCATATAAATGTCGTACCGGGCGCCATTGACTTTACTATAAGATAGTTTTATACTGCCGGAACCATTCTTTTTAATGGTGCCTAATCTGGCGGCTGACGGTCTTGTTGCTGCAGAAGCTCCTGTGGAGTAAGCTCCTCTGCCGCCTTTATTCACTGCCGCAACCTTTACCGTATATTTCGTGCCTGCCGATAACCCTTTTAAAGTAATGCTTGTTTTCTTTGTGGTTTCAAAGTCTTTCCACTTCTTATTGGACTTATAAACATATACTTTATAAGAATCCGCACCTTTTATCTTATTCCAGGATAGGGTTAAGGTTGTCTTTGTGGTCTTGCTGACCTTTGTTCCGGTTACTTTTGCCGGTTTCTTCACAATCTGTACTTTGACTGTGCATTCTGCTGTCTTTTTCCCATCTTTTGTGGTAACGGTGATCCTGGTGCTTCCGTTTCCGACTGCCGTTACTTTCCCCTTTGCATCAACGGTTGCAATTTTTTTGTCTTTTGATCTCCAGGTTACGGACTTATCACTGGCATTTTCCGGCAATACGGTTGCTTTTAATTTAATTGAAGCTCCTTTTGCTGATAAAACTGCACTTTTTTGATCCAGCTTCACTCCGGTTACTTTTACAACGGGTGCCGGGATATGCGTAAGCCCTGCCGCCGCTTTTTCTAGTTCTCCATAAGCTGCATCTACCTGTTCCTGGGTTGCTTCATTGTCATTTAGCACTGCTTCTGCCTGATTCATGGCATTTGTAAATGCAGTCCAGCTGTCCGGGGTATATTTTGACTGGTCTTTTCCGTTATTTGCATCATACAGGTTCTTAAGTGCTGTTTTATTTACTTCCGGAACCGGCTCTTTTATTATCAATCCGTCAATTGCGCTCTGCAGTGCATCTTTTGCCTGATCCACCTGTTCCTGAACCGCCTGGGGATCATCCAGCACACGTTTTGCTTCATCCATGGCTTCTGCAAATACATTCCAGGATTCCGGGGTATATTTGCCTTCTTCTCTTGTGATGTTAGCTTCATAGAGTAACCGGAGCGCTTCTTTCATATCTTCTTGGGAGCCTGCGTCTTTTAGCTGTGCAATGGCATCTCTTAATGTCTGTAATACCTGATCCACATCATCCTGGGTGGCTGTCTCCAGGTCAAGTACCTCTTTTGCCGCTTTCATTGCCCCATCAAATACTGCATAGCTGTCCGGGGTGTAATCTTCTGCTGCTTTATCTGCATTCTGATCATAGAGTGCCTGTAATTCTGTCTTATCCGCCGGCTGTGGTTTTACTTCTTCTAATCCGCTGACAGCCGCCTGAAGCAATTCTCTGGCTGCATCCACTGCCGCCTGATCTGCTGTCTCACTGTCTAATACTGCTTTTGCTTCTTTCATTGCCGAATCAAATTCTGCCCAGCTGTCCGGGGTATAATCTTCTGCAAGTTTTCCGGTGTTTTCATCGTATAGATTCTGTAACGCTGACTTGTCAACAACAGGAGCTTCTGTCTCTTTAAAGGATACTGCAAGGGAATGATTTCCCGTAATATCGGTAAAGGTATACTGAGAATCCGTCACCTCTGTCTCTGTGCCGTCTACCAGTACTTTATCAACTGCATATCCCGCATCCGGTGTAAAGAAAATAGTCTTATTGCTGAGGCCGAATACGGTGACGCTGCCTTCCTGGCTCGCCGAACCATGTTCCCCTGTGGTTACATCAATCCTATATTCATCTTCCGTGGTGTAATAAACTTCTTTTACTGTATAAGTCTTACCTGTTCTTCTGGCACCGAAGCCAAACTTACCGGGAGTCTGTGCATAAGCTAATGTTTTGGTTCCCAGATTTACGCCATCCACCACAAGCGTGATGTCATAATTTGTTGTTTCATTTTTGATAAAGGTAACCTTTAACTCATGTTCTTCATTTGCGGTAAGCGGGGTTGTCTCGTTAAAATCTCCCCATCCCGGATTGTTGCCGGACTTATCATAGAACCAAGCTGCTCTGCCAGCAGCGGCATCTACTTCATATCCAATCCGAATGAATCCTCCGTCCCCTGTCTTGATATCAAACAAGTTCTGGTCACTCAGGTCATCAATTGCAAACCTGGTATAGAAAGTTCCTTCTGTAATTTCCGGAGCATTTGTGTCCATTGCCATTGGGAAATTACTGTCGCTTCCCTTATTCAGTTTAATTTTTACGCCATCTTCTTCTACAACGCTGCTTTCCAGGAGATTTCCTGTATAGTCAGCCGTATCCTCTACATTGTAGTCCTGGTGGTAGGTAACCTTTTCTTCCTCTTCTCCGCTGCCACCGTCGCCTGTAAACGTCGCTTCCAGAGTATGGTCATCCCGGATATAGGCAAAGGTATAACCGTTGTTCACTACCTGGTCCGTTACATCTACGCCGTCTGCCAGCACTTTCGTGAGGCTTTCTCCTTCTTCCGGAGTAAAGAATAATGTCTTGTCCGCTTCTTCAAATGCAGTCACTTCGCCGGTCTGGCTGACGCTTCCTTTTCCCAACGCGGTAACATGAATCACATGTTTTGGTGCGTTTGTGAAATAGAATTCTTTCACATTAAAGGTTCTTGCCACATTTCTGGTGGAGAATCCAGCTCTGCCTGCCGCCCCGTCGTGATAAATATTTCCGGATTTTCCAAGGGAAACCCCATTTATAATTGGCTCTAAGGTACAAGTATTGGCTCCGGTCATAACCAGATTCACCTGCAATTCATATTCTGTATTAACACTTACGCCAAAGCCTTTGAAGTATCCGTAGGTTTTACCATCTTCCCAGAACCAGTTGCTGGTTCCGTCAATTCCCACTACGATCTCATTTCCGGTTGTCAGCTTAATTACAAACCTGGTCTGGTCAGATAAGTTGTTGACAGAGAACCTTGTATAATAAGTACCTTCTTTTAATGGGGTGGAATCCTGGTCTGTTACATGAACTTTTCCGCTGCCTGATAAGCTCAGTTTCAGGGCCTGGTTTTCTACTGTGGCTGTTCCGCCGGAATAGTTTGCTTCTGTATCAATTTCATAATCCCTGTGGTAATTTGTATATTTGGCAACTATTACGCTGTTCTTAAATACAGTCACCGCTTCCTCCAGCGCCAGGTAAGACTCTTTATAGCTGTCTGCCGTTGAATCCGGGTTCTCTGCTGTTACCTGTGCTGCCATTATCGCTTTATGAAATGCATCTTTTGCTTCTTTGGGATACTGTCCGCGCATGTCGCCTGTGACAGCTTCATCATGAAGAACCACTGCATCTGCAATAAATGCAGTTAACAGCTCTTTGCTTACCTCATCGGGAATAAATACTTTCTTCACCGGAAGGCTTGCTGCATGTCCTGCCGCATTTGTCAGGGCGATTTCTGTAAAGACCGGTGTTTTTTCCTGACTTAACGCCTTGAATCTGGCGGATAAAATTTCTCCCGCCTCCATAAATCCATCCGCTTTTTTAATGCTGAAGACAGATGTTACCACTGCGTTTTCCGGGTCTGTAAGATCCGGTTCTGATGTGGATACATGTACCAGAGAAGCTGCATTTAAATCTGTCTTTGACTCCACATACTCCGCATTCCTGCTGTCATAAGTCAACTTAACTGTCATTGTTTTGTAACGTTTGTATATATTTTGGGCACCGATGTTCAGATTATAATCAAGGTCTGTGCCATCTATATGATTTGTCTGAACATTTACACCTGCATTTCCACGTACTTCCGTACCGTACACGCCAAGCTCTGTCATGGAAATACCCCAGGAATCATTTTTCTCTTCTCCTGTTATACGGATGTAACGTGCCACTTCGGAATCCAATCTGGTTACATTTAATCCCGGCAATGCCGCATTAACAGATGCCGCTGTAGTAAAGTCCACACCATCTTCCGAGATCTCTACACGGTATTTTGTGGCATATGCCCCCGGAGTCCAGTCAACTGCCACATTGTTAATCATGTAGTTCTTACCCAGATCCACCTGATACCACTGCTCTCCGTCATCCTGTGCAGACCAGCGTGTGGACTGGTTATCATCAATCGCCTTTACTGCCGTATTGGTGCCCTTTTCGGAACTGGCGCTCACAGTCTTTCCAACAGCCAGATTATCACCCTCGATACCAGAATATGGTTCCGCTACAATGGCATTTACCATTGCTGAAGTTCCCTCCTTGCCGGTAAAGTGAATGTCAATCAGTCCGTTCTGGGATTCGGTATATGCGGTAATATCCACCGCTTTTTCTTTTCCTCCCGCCGCTTCTTTGATGTTAAAGTTTTCTTTGACTGTTTTACCGTTAATAGTTACATCAAAGGTATGTTCTGCCTCCGTCACTTCATTAAAGTATAATTTTATACGGTAATTACCGGGCTGGGCTTTAAATTTATAGCCAAAGTCCTCACCTGACCTTGCAGATTTGAGAACCGTGCCCATTCCTGCATCCGGGTCCGGAAGCCTTGCACCTGTCTCTGTCTTGGTATTTTCTCCGTAATATCCGCTGCCGCCTGCGGGGAATAAGGAATCGGCATATAAACCGTCAAATGCTTCGCCGCCGCAGTTCAGACGCATGTTGACATCCGACATTGCATTTCTTTCCAGTGAAATACCGTTTAAGATTGCCTCAGTCAAATCTCCGTCCCCATTATAAGCACTTACCAGACGGATATCAATGATACCGTCCACCGGATAAACAGATCCTATTTCCTTCACTGCACTGCCGCCTGTGATAGTATAGACCTCATATGGATCGCCATTTACCAGAATATCAAAGGTTCTGTCCTTTACATTCTCTAACTCCGCAAAATTCAGCTTAACGTTGTATTCGCCCTGTTTTGCATAGATTTTATAACCAAAATCCGATCCGGTAAGAGCAGTATTATATACTTCTTCGGCTCCTGAAGCGGTGCCGCTGACCTTCTTTACCTCACCGTAATAACCGGAGTGCCCTTTTTCTTCTTCAAATGCCTGATCCGGAGAAAATCCTTCCACTTCACCGCCTCCGGTATTAAAGGAGGAAGAATGTTCTTCCAGTTTCAGATACCACTGCTGTGCCGCTGTATCTGCTGCTGCCTCTGCTGCAACTTTTCCATCTGCCAGGCTCAGATACTGATCACCTGCATGAATGCGGAACAATCCATTGTGCAGGTCCTCGGTCTGCCAGACGGTCTGCTCTGTCTCGGATAAAGCAAATTCATCTTTGACTAAAGCCAGATACTGATAGCTGTTGGCTTCCGAATCCCAAATGCGGATCTTAACCCCGTCATTTGTTCCCACAAGCTTGAAGCCCTGATTATTATCTTCCGATTTATTTAACACCAGTTTACTGCCGCTTATTTCCAGATAAGACATTTGACCGGTATTCATAAGGCGGTAAACAGCATTTTTTTCAATTTTGAAATCACGGCTGCTTTCTGCTGTTGTCTCATGGATTCCAATATCAGGCACCCCGTTATAAAGCGGATTTCCGTAGAAATCTTTCGTTGCATTACGGTCAGAAGTATAATCCCACTGCCCAGCATTGGACTGTTTGGTCTGCGGCACTACATTTACATAAGTACCTGCGCCAATGGCTGCAGAGCTGTCCGTAACCTGGTAAGCTTCCAGTGTGGACCAGATATTATCCTTATTTCCATTTTCCCGGTCTGCGCCTCCTCCGGGATTTACGAATTCCGGATCTCCGTGTATTGCACCGGCAATTTCATTTTCGGAATAAGTTCCCGTGGCATTATAGACCAGGTTGCCCGCAACCCCTGCCTTAGACCAGTCCACATTGCCCCATTCGCCGTTGCTCTTGGTACTGGTGTTGTAAAATATATTGTTGTAGAAATTCCAGTTTGATGCTACGGAATTAGGGGAGCCCAAAGACCACTTCCAGTTATCTCCATTGTAATAAAATACGTTGTTATAGACATAACTTGGCGTGCTGCTCCCTGCGGCAATGTGCCTCCAGACCATGCCGTCATTCTGGCTTAAGTTATACCGGACTACATCCGTGTCATTGCCGCCCATCAGCAGCATAAATCCCATGGGTGTATCATGGCTGTAGTTGTATTCAAAAATAGTGCCTGCACTCAGATAATCGCTGTCATAAGAGCATCCGTCCTGGTTATAAGACGGGCCTCCGTAGCTTTCATTATACCGGAACACCGTATCAAACGCATTCCAGGACCATATTCCGGCATTGGCACCAGGATTTGCACGCATAGTATGGTTGTGCAGTAAGTTATTTTCTACAATTGCTCCTTTTGTCTAACATACCAGGATTCCGTCTCCTCCAATATCAGATACGTCATTGTTGAGAACCTTATAGTTTCTCTGCGCCTGGTCTTTGTAACGGATATTGTTGCTTCGGGATCCGTCATTGGCTCCATTGTTATCCGCATCGTTATTGGGATCATAATCGCTTTTATTTGGATCATTGTGCTTAAAGTTATCTAAATCAGAGATACGGATTCCTTTAATTCCGGTACGGTCACATTTCTCAATCCGGTTATTTTGAATGGTTACACCGTCAAAATACGGATAAACTCCTGCTTTGGAACTGAAAATAACCTCGATTCCAATACCGCCGTCTACCTTATTTACGCCTCTGTTTTCATTGCCGTCAACATCATGAACGTAACATCCGTCTATTACAACGCCTTTATAAGAACGGTCTTCCAGCCCTTTATAGGTATCTGCTGCACGTTCATCCACCGTTACATGGATACCCAGCCTTCTTGGAAGTTCATCATCCTTGTTGGATGCACCGGACTGCCAGTTTACCGTGAAATCATCGTCATTGGTTACTTCAATACCGGTAACCGTGGTGTATTCCATGTTTTCAATCAAAATTGCCTCTTTATGCCCGTCGTATTTTGGCGTTCCATCCTTGTTGGTCCCACCGCTTTTACGAAAACCGCCTGCATTAATTACGGGCATATTTCCTTCGCCGTAGCTGCTGATCAGAATCGGTCTTTCTTCCGTTCCTTTTCCCTTTGGATACAGCCGCTGGTTATCAAAAATACTTCCTTTCTTCAGCAGAATGGAATCCCCCGGCTTCAGCTTCACACCATTCACTTTATCCAGAGTCTGAAATGCCTTTCCGGGCGATGTTCCATCATTTTCATCGCTTCCAGCCTCACTATCTACATAATAGACGGTTCCGTCAGCTACAGGTGCGTATTCCTTTACCACTGTCTGGTAACCATGCTGTTTCTGTGTACCTGCCTCTGACGCACCTTCTGCCCCCGTTTCTGCCACAACCTCTGACGCACTTTCTGCTTCCGCTGCCTGTGCCATAGCCGGCAGACCGGAAACGGTCATCGTACATGCCAGAAGAACACTCATTGCTCTGGCGGTCCATTGCTTTTTCAATCTCATTAAATTTTCCTCCTTTTTCTCTGATATAGCCAGCCTTTATTTTTTAGCTACATCACTGCCTTCTTAACTGCCTCTTCCATCACCTCCGGCTTTTTTATTTGAATGTCTGCTTTCGCAAGCATATCTTCCATATATTGATCAAATTTTTCCTTTAATCCCAGATCCTCCACACTTGCCTTCACCGTCTCAAAATCTTCATGTTGGAAATATTCCAGGTTCTCTTTGTAGATCTCCTGCATCTCCTTATCCGATAAAGCAAGGGACTTGTCCCCGCTTAATTCCCGGATTAACTGAAGTCTTAAATTCTGGTTCAGATAGTCATAATACTGGCTCTCAGGGAAGCTTGTAATCCCGTAAAACACCTTATCATTGCTCTTTTTCTCCTGTCGCTGTGCGTTCTCGCTCTCCATCTGCTTTTGAATAGACGGATAATCAATTGCTTTTATTAATCCCTCATCCTGTGCCAATTTCTGAAGCAGCTTATCCGCTGCAATTTCCCGGACAGCCTTATCCATTACACTGGATAAAGCGCTTTCCTCTCCGTTATAACTTTTTTCCCAGGAAAATCCTGCTGAATCCAGGTGATAGGTATTCATCCATTCATTGCGGATAGACAGCCGTAACCCGGTTGCTGCAAATGCAATTTCTTCCTGATAAATGGGAATGTCATTTACAACAGCTACAATCCTTTTATTTTTCCCTGGAAAACAGGTAAAAAGAATACCTGCTGCAACAATTAAAATCACTGCTGACAGTATGTATAATTTAAATTTCGTCTTTTTTATCAAAATATCCCGCTCCTTCCCACATGACTGGTCTCATTTTGTTACAGTTCAGACAAGCTGCCCTGTTACTGCAAAAATCCATTTATAATCGCTTACGTGATGGGATTTTTGAACTCCTGAATCACTTTCTCACAGTATGCGCAGTAAATGCGCATACCTGTCTGAACTGTTACCTCATTTTATCATTGAACTTGATCTATTTCCTTGTACCCTGGTTATTTTTATTGATCTAAAGTCAGGTATGGAGATGCAGTCCACGCCTTTTTTGGATCTAATAAATACTGGTACGGTGCTTATTTCATGCCCGAACACATAAAAAGACATCTGGTTGAAAACACAGGTTTTCAATTCAGATGTCTTAATGTCTTAGTTCCTTTTAAAAGTAAGAGGAGGTATCTGTTATAGCTCTATTTTCTTTAATTTTGGCATAGATGTCCCTTCTTCCATATACCACACATGATTGAAGTCCCAGTCCACAAAGGTTTTTCTCTTCTTAAGTTCCCCCTCTGTCCTGCCTGTATCCTGGCAGTATTTCGGTTCCAGAGACTCTTTATTATAATAACAGTTATCTACATTGGTCTCATCACTGTGATAGCCATAGGCATTGAATGGATATCCTTTATACTCTATTTCTGCTGTTCCTGTTGTATAGCAGTTTTTCACTTCCAGGTAAGCGTTACTGGCCACAAAGCTTAATCCCATTGCTGCACTGTATGCCTTTATTTTACCATCAAAGAAGCAGTCTTCAAAGATTCCGCTTCGGGTATCTCCTATCAACCCGCCTACATTCTTCTTTCCATAAATCATCCCGTCAAAATAACAGCGCTGCATAATGATTTTCGTGGCGGCACCTCCCAGTCCTCCTGTCTTTTCTGTACTAAATGCCCCCAATACATCCGGATCTCCGATCTGTGCCGAACTGCTGCAGTCCATGATTCTGATATTCTGTGCAAATCCAAATAATCCTCCCGAATTCCATGAATTATATGAGACAAACAGGCTTCCAAGTACTTCCCTATAAGATCCCACAATCTTACTGGCATCATCAATCGTACAATTCTCCATGTATGTATCTCCTGCCGCAAGGGCAACCAGCCCCGCTGTCCAGTAATTCCCCCTGACATCAAAGTTCTCTAAACGGATATTCTTGAAAACGGCTGACTGTGTCCTTGAAAAAAGACCGGTCGCATCCCTCTCCCGCTTCCCACGGATTACAGCATTTCGAATCGTATAGCCACCACCGTCCAAACTCCCCGAGAAGCTTTCCTCTGAATTGATACTTGAATTTGTGTCAAAATATCCGATTGGCTCCCAGTCTATCCCGGCTAAATCAATATCATTTACTAATTTATAATGTCCCTTGAGGTTATCTCTAATCTGAACCAGTTCTTCCGCCGTTGCAACCAGGTATGGGTTGTTTATTGTGCCCGGCTCGCTGGAATCTTCCCAATTCCCCGGAACTGCTATCAAATAGGGCTTATTCTCCGCAGTCTTTGCCCAAATAGATGACCACCAATAGGAAGCATATGCATTTTCTCCCAGAGCTTTTGCTTCCTCCGTTAAAGCTTGATTCCCTTCCTCTGTAAACGTTACATCCCCGGTAAAATACACATTTTTGATACTGTTCTTCTCAGATAAAGGGTTAATTCCCAGTACGCTGGTAAATCCCCTCCCTGTTCCTGAAAAATGGCAGTACTGGACTCCATCATATCTTATAAGTGAAGTTGTAGTATCAAATAATGCTTCCCCAAAGAGACCGCCTACATGATCATTTCCGACCACGGTTCCATCTGAATAACAGTTTTTATAATTACCACCTGTTACCTGTCCGGTCATACCGCCGACGTAGTCCACACCTGTGACTTCTGCATCGGAATAACACTCCTCAACATACATATCGCTAATCCACTTTTGATTCGCAAATCTCTCCTGGCTCCCAATCAGACCACCCACATATCGTACTCCTTTTACCTGCAAGCCTCTGTCTGTGTAGCTTCTGTATATCCTCACTGTCTTATCTGTCTTGCCGATCAGACCGCCCACATGCTCACCGCCTGAGACCATACCATTTGAAACAGAACAATTCAATATACTGCTGCCTGTATAATTATCAATTACCGCTCTTCTGACCTGGGCTTTCCCGGCTAAAACGCCTACCGCCAAACTTCCCTCTGCATTGATCCTGACCCCATCTATTGCAACATTCCTGACAAGGGCATTGGTAAGCGAACCAAAAAATCCCACATTTTCTGTATCTGGCTTGTCTATTTTCAGGTTCTGAATCTTATATCCATTTCCATCGAATACGCCGCTGAAATTCTGGATTGGTTCCCATGGCTCCTCTTCCAAATCAATATCACACACTAATTTGTAAGAACCTGTGGGATTATCTGCAACCGCTCTTAGCTCTCCCGGCGTACTGATTTCCGTAAAAGCCTTTTTGGTTGTATCGGTCTGTGTGACCTGCTCTTTAAATCTTGCCGTAATTTCCAGATCTCCTTCTGCCCGGAACCTGTACTCTGCATCTTCCGATACCTTCCTTCCATCCGTATACCAGCCTTCTAATACATATCCTTCTACAGGCTGGGCCATAACCTTCACAAAGCTTCCGAACCTGACTATTCCGCCGCCAGTTACAATACCCTGCTTCGTATTTTCTGAAGAAGCTTGTATCGTGTAAACAGCGTTAGCTGCCTCTTCTCCGGTCATATTGACATCGGGTTTTATCACCTTATTACCCGGATCCCGCAGCGTATAATCCACGCCGGAACCATTTACTGCAGTCCCATTCTCGATATCCTCCTCATCAAATGCCGGTACTTCCGCCTGGAAGACATCCCCTTTACGGAGAGGTACGTCATAGTTGCAGACAATCCGGTTAATACTTTCCACTACAGGGTTAAATTCATTCACGGTATAAGTCATATCTCCATTATCTACTGCCGTCAGGGTCAAATGGTAAGATTCTGTTGCAGGCAGAAAAAACTGCTTTTCCCCATTACTGTTCACCGAGGAGATAATGCTGCTGTCTTCTATCTCCACAGGAGTATCCTGAATAATCGCTGCCACTTTCACACCAGAGGAGTCATAGACCTCCACATCCACAGGGCAATTGACAGACAAAACCCGGTACGAACCGTTGCTGAAGTGGTTCAGGTTCTCCAGGGGGGTGAAATTAGGGTCCATGGACTGCATCCAGGCAAGGCATAGCTCCGGATAATGGGCAGATGCGATCTGTTCCATATTCCCAATCAGCGTAACTGTTGCATCCAGGTCTTGTAAGGCATAATCTATGAACATCTTCGTCAGGAAATCTGCCATATTATCCACTGTTTCATCCGATATCGACTCGATCCCTACTTCCGCCAGGCTATCCTTCACGGACTGTTTCACGTCCGGAACCAATATTCTTACCATTTCATCCTTTGTAGACTGATCCTGGATTATAGTTGCAAGTGCCATTCTATTTATCAGTGACTGTATGAGGTTTGCAGATAATTGTTTTATAAATTGCTTCCATTTATCCGGCTCTTGTTCATACATACTTCCCATCATATCCCGGAGAATACTTTGATAATTCTCTACGTAATTGGCACGGCTGACAAAGACTTTCTCCGATAAGTCGTTTACGGTCTGTTCCAAAAATGCCTCCTGTGTTCTTGTATCTTTCGGATTATCCTCCAGCGTTAAACTTTTAATGACCTGTCCTGCCAGCGTCCCTTTTCCAATACCCAGCCCGACAATGGCTGTGATGCCAATCACTCCGGCATTCAAAAGCACATCAGCGCGGATTCTTTTCATTCGAAAATCATCCACCACATATTCCTCCGTACTGTCCAATACCTGAAAGCTTTTCAGCATGGTTTCTTTTGCCTCATCGTAACCAGCCTGGCTGCTGGTTGTCGGTATTGTATGGTCAATTCCATACCGGGTAAAATCAAAATATTTTGGTGCCACTTTAGGCACCGGATCATTATTATTAATAATGTTATGGATATATTGGTATTCGCTTTTGGGATCTAAGTTTTCATCCCTGGCTAAATCAAGCAATGTCCCCGCCGGTACTTCAAATCCATATGCAAATACATCACCCGGAAGAATCCGTTTGTCTCCTCCCACTACCTGATCCCGCAGGAGCGTAGCTGCAGTCAGGTTTACTACTGCTGATGCCCGGCTGTATCCGGTCATCCAGATTTTTATTTCATTTTCTATATTTTGTTCCTCCACATAGTCATTCAAAAAACTGATAACATGATCCCTGGCAATTGAGAAGCCCTCATGCTCTCCGTTCTCTCCCAATCGGAAATTACCTGCCCATTCCGCCTCATAGCCTGCTCCCCTGACTGCCACCGCAATTAAGGTGTAATCCTTTTCCCCATCATTTATGATTTTCTTTCCTGCAATCACCCCAATGGAATCCCGTTCCGGCTTTACCTCGAATGCATGATTATACCGGATATCCCCAAAACCGATATCCGATAACAGCCTGTCTGCATTCTTGCTTTTTTTATCATAGGGCGCTTCATTGCTTCCAAATGCCGACATTGCAAGGCTTAATGACATTGTTGACAGACTGGGGTTATAGTGTAAGGAATCCTCATAGAAGTAGGAGTCCTCATAGTAGCATATACTGCTGTAATCCTGATCCGAACCGGATGCATAGAGAAATTCCAGCTCCCCCGAAGCGCCCCCTTCCACGTATTCGATAGAATCCAGAATGGGGTATCCATCATTTCGATTCTCTTCGTCAATTAAAAAGGGCTTCTGTATGGAACCATTAAAATCCCTGAGTTTTTCCTTTTGTAAAATACGAATATTGGTTTCTGAACCGGATGCACTGCCAGCTGCACGTCCAATCCCTCTGATGCCATTGGCTAATATATAACTTTTCAGAATCATACTCTCTGCATATCCTGCTATACCCCCAAGCATCATCGAATTGGCGGCCACAATTTCACCTGAGTTGTAGCAGTTGCTTAAGGAGGCATACTTATCGTCCATATTAAACCGCCCAATTACTCCCCCTGCCACAGAGGCTGTGAGCGCAGCTACGGATGCATTGTTATAACAATCTGAAATGGTAATATTGCCATCTACTTTTCCTACCAGTCCTCCTACGATGCTCTCCGCAGCTACCTGTCCTTTATTGGCATTCTTCAATAAATTCACCCGGATACGGGGGTCACCGTTATTAATCACGCTTCCGATCACCCCTCCAACTTCTTTTATACCGTAGACGTCCGCTTTGTTGTAATTGGACTCCGCCACAGATGTCAGAATCCCCTGTACGGTAACCGGCGTACTGAACAACTGCCCAATGATGCCGCCGGTCTGTTCACTGCCGCGGATTTTCCCTGAAGTGATACAGCTTTTTATATCACTGTCTACCGACATTCCCACGATGCCACCGGTTATTTTTCCCCAAAGTGTTCCTGCGAATCTGCAGCCGGATACCTTCGATAAGGATAAATATCCAACCAGCCCTCCTGCATACTCACTTTCCGTGTTCAGTTCCCCTTGTACGGAGCAGCCGGATACCGTGCTTTGTACCGCCGATCCTGCTAATACACCTGAATAGGTTGCCGCTCCCTCTTGCCCGGATATCTTCACCGTCAGATTTTTAATTTCTGCATCTTGAATGAGTCCGAACAACCCCTGATATACTCCCTGGGATCCCAGATACAAACCAGTAATCATAAATCCATTGCCGTCAATGGTACCGCTAAAATTCGATATGGGACTCCATGGAACGGAACCCCCGTTTTCCCCTCTATTCAGATTGATATCTGCGGTAAGCTGAAAATACGTTCCGGAAAACGCATTGCCAGAATCGGAATACTCCTGCAGCTGTATCAAGTTCTCCGCATTTTCAATCAGATAGGGGTTTTGTTCTGTACCCTCTCCCCGGAAATCCAGGATTGCCCGTGAAGACCTTGCATCTATCTTTGCCGCCTGCTCTTCATTTGATTTCCTAACCTCCTCGGCTTTCTCTAATTCCTCCCTGGCTTCCTGCCTCCAGGCTTCAAGTTCCAACTCCAGCTCTTCCTGCATCACCTCTTCTGTCGGTTCATCAGATAAAGTACTTTCCTCCTCAGAATCCTCCTCCAGAACCTGCTGTTCCGTCTCCTCCTGTATCGCTTCTGTGATTACCTCTTCCGTCGATTCATCGGATAAAGTGCTTTCCCCC